>DXDP01000335.1 GCA_019115445.1 Candidatus Nocardiopsis merdipullorum | reverse complement strand
GTCGCCGACGAATCTGTCGACCCCGTGTCCGACGCTGAGGGTGATGATGTGACCACTGAGGACCCAGAGGGTGTGGAGCCCGAGGAAACTGCGGACAGCGAGAAAGCGGACGCCGCCGCCGGGAAGACCACGGACCACGAGGGCACGGACACGAAAAAACCCGAAGACCCTCCGGAGGAAGACACCGAGAACGACGACGAAGACGGAAAAGACGGCGAAGACGGAGAAGCCGCCACTCTGGCTCAGGAACGGTTGCGGCGCCGCCGTCGTCGCCGCCGCGTCGTTCTGTGGGTCGCGGCGAGCTTGGCCCTTGTCATGACCGTCGTGGTCGCCACCGCATACACGTATTACCGCTCGTTGCGTTCCGACATGGTTCAGCACGACCTCGATTCGGTGCTGACCGAGGAAGAACGCCCCGACAAGCTCGACGACGCGGTCAACATCCTCTTCATCGGCTCCGACGGATACGAGGAGGACAGTCCCGCCTACGAGGAGGAATTCGAGGGTGAACGCTCCGACTCCCTGATGCTCGCACACATCTCACCGGACGACCGGGCATCGGTGATCAGCTTCCCGCGCGACTCCCTGGTGCAGTTGCCCGAATGCTCCGCATACAGGGACACCGAGGGCACCCACAGCTACTTCGGGATGATCAACCAGGCCATGTACCACGGCGGCCCACCGTGTGTGATCCGGACGATCGAATCACTCACCGACATCCGCATCGACCACTTCATCCACCTGAGCTTTGCGAGTTTCCAGGACGTCGTCGACTCCATCGGTGGTGTGCCCATGTGCATCCCCGAGCCGCTGAAGGACAAGCGCTCCGGCTTGGACCTGGACGCGGGGGACCAGGTACTGGACGGGGAGGAAGCCCTGTCCTTCGTCCGCGCACGGTACGAGATCGGGGACGGCGGCGACATCGGCCGGATCGACCGCCAACAAATGTTCATGGCCGCCCTGGCCGACCAGATGACCAGCAACGATGTCTTGACCAGTCCGCGCAAGCTCAACGGGATCGCCGAGGCGGTCGCTCGCCACAGCGCCACCGACCGTGAACTGACCCTCGACAAGATGGTCTCGATCGCGGTCACTTTGACCGACGTGGACCTGTCCGACATCGAGTTCCACACGGTGCCCTGGTACCAGGCACCGCACGACCCCAACCGGGTGATGTGGCACACCGAGGAAGCCGAAGAACTCTTCACGGCCGTGCGCAAGGGTGAACCACTGCCAGAGCTGTTCTCGACCGATGACGCCGACCCCTCGGAAGAGTCCCCCGAGGACGATTCCGCCCCCGAGAACGTCGACACGGAAGGCGACGAGAAGCCCGACGCGGAAGACTCCGCCCAGCCCGGTGAGGGCCGCGACGCGACCTCCAACCCGTGTGAGGACGGTCTGGGCTTCGGTACGGGTGACGAGGTGGAGTGACCCACCCCTGATCCGAGCAGGCGTCCCGGAGCCGTTCGGCTCCGGGACGCCCCTTTTTCCTTTTCACCCGATACTGCTGCGGATACCGAGGTACTCCGAGAGACGGGCGGGCGCCTCACGAAGTTCGTGAGTACTCAGTGCCTGGCCAAAGCTTCGGGAAGCACGTCGCCGACCGGGTCGACGGTGTCCTGGTCCGGGTCGGGCATCGCGCTCTGCGGCAGGGTCTCGGTGTCCTCGGAGGGTTCCCCCAGCTTCGGCAGACCCACGAACTCGAGCAGCTCGTCCAGACCGGCGCGCAGGTCCGTGTCCTGCCCGATCTGCGGGGTGGTGGCCCCGGCCATCGTCACGGTGCCCGCCTCGTCGGCGTCCCCGTGGAGTTCGACGAGGTCGGGACGGATCTGGTGGGTGTCGGCCCCCTCGTCGAGCTCGGCCTCGGTGTCCTCGATGATCCTGAGGGGCATGTCCTCCGACACCTCCTCCGGTGCACTGTTTTCCACCCCGGAGTGCTGCTGCCGCTCAGGGGCGTTCGAAGGGTGCTCGGGGTCGATCGAGACCGTGTCTCCCAAGGGGTTGGACAGAACCTCGCCCAACAGCTGAGGCACCTGCTCACTCAAGTTGTCGAGCGAGAGGTCCTCACCGAGGACGGCCGCGTTCGCGGTCCCCGCCCCCAGAGCGACCAAACCCGTGGTTCCGGCGATGACGAGCAGAGCCTTGGCAGAGGCACGGACGGTGGTACGCATGTTTCTCCTTCACGTGTTCGGTACGACACTTGCGTGTATTCGTGACGACGACGGAGTGCGCGCTCCTCCGACGTCGATCTGTACGGTCCCGGCCGGCCGACCGCGGACCGACGTGAACCCAGCCGGCAGTACACGACCGGCTCAGCTCACGACAGCCCCCCAGAAGCAAACGAACGATCACACGGAGTAATCACTCAAGGTCTGGGACGGGCGCCGGAAACAGAAGGAAGAGTTTCGAATGGTTGCTTCCCGAAGACTTCGGAAAGGACGAACGGTCATCACGGGTGCTCGCCCGCCCAGCGGTGCGCGAAGTCAGCCCGAGGGGCGCGACCCCGGAAATGACGCAAAAACACGACTCAGTCGGGCAAGAAGACCGGCTCGACCGCCGTGTCGATGGGGACTGCTCGCAACACGTGCCGGGCGATGTCGAACACACCACGTGCTGGGGAAGGGGCCCCGAGGGAGGCGAGGTGACCGGCGACGGCACCTCCGGTGAGGACCGTGCCGGTCGAGCCGCAGGAAGCACTGCCGACAAGGTCCTGGGAGGCCGAGTCCGCGGATGCGTGTTCAACGGGTTGGTGCTCGGTGACTTCGTCGATGGCTTCCGAAGATCCCGTGTACCGCGGAGTGTCCGTATCGTCGTGATCGATCTCGTGCTGCGGTTCCCGTTCGACGGGCCGCTCTTCGCCCGCCACGGGAGTTTCCCCGGTGGTTTCCTGTTCCACCTCGGCCGGTTCGGCCTCAGGTGCTCGCTCAGGTGCGGGCAAGGACGCCTCACGGACGGTCTCACGCACCTGTTGTCCCAGGCCCGACCGTTCGAGGAGAACGTCGGGGTCGACGGTCGACGGAACCACGACCTCGGACGTGTCGGCCACCGCTTCCGCCGCCCGCTCCCCCGCATCGATCGCCGGGTCGGGAAGCGATCCACTCAGTGGAAGGGACGGAGAGGACCCACCGGGATCCTCCGAAGCCTCACCGACGGACGACATGTCGACCGGACCACCGGGGCGTTCCTGTGCTTGGGCACCGTGCGCGCCCACGATCCACAGGGCACACAGCGTCCCCAGGAGGAAAGCGGTGAGAAGCAGCGCTCGCCGCACCGGTGCGGGCACCACGGCAGCACGCGCGCCGAGGGCGCTCGCAAAGCCGTGTTCTCCAAGCACCGAAGCGTCCTTCCAGAAAAGGGTGAACAGGGGCACCGGCTCCGGTTCGCACAGGACGACGCCGGAGCACGAAGACCGTCTTCACGGCCTCGTGTGTGCCAACTGGGGGTTGACGTTAGCACGTACTCACGCACTGTTTTCGCTGTTCACCGAAAAACTCCGTGGTCGGTACCAAGAACTGCCATCGCACTTCATCACCCCTTGCAAAAAAGGCGACAATTCCACAAAACCGGTGGTCAGAGGGCTGAAGTTCCCCACTCAGAACGCTCACCGGTCCTTTTCGGAACTCACCCGAACGAAGGGAAGTCATCGACCCCCATTCTTCGGAAACGGTGTTTGTCGCCGAAGAACAGCGGTAGAACTGGGAGGAAAAAATGCCGTCTGCGCGCCTTGCGCTCAGCGGATCACCGATCGTGGGACAAGGAAGACCACACATCGGTCCCGGTCGGCGTTAGCATGAAATGCACCACCGTTCGTAACCATCAAGACACTGGTCTCACAAGGAGCGACCGGGAAACGATCGGGCAAACACGAAAGGTCAATAACATGCAGCCGAAGCGCCCGTGGACGAACACGTCTTGCCAACAGAGCCCGTACGACGGGCTCCTGCGGAGGTCGACCCGTACATGACCGAACTCCCCCCGAGCGGTATCGATCCCGTTCCCCCCTTCGATCTGGACAACTTACTGACCGATATGCGCTCACGTCTGGATCCTGAACTGCCGCCCCAGGAGCGCATGCATGCACTGCTCCAGGCCGTCCTGACCATCGGTGAGGACCTGGACCTGCCCACGGTGCTGCGCAGACTCACCGAAGTCGCCGCGGCACTGACCGGTGCACGCTATGCGGGCCTTGGTGTGTTCGACGAGGACGAGAACTTCAGCGAGTTCGTCTCGACGGGTCTCAGTCGGAGCCAGGCCGAACAGATCACCAGCTTTCCCCACGGCAAGGGGATCCTCAACACCCCCTTGCGCAGGCGCTCCGTGCTACGCCTACGTGATCTGCACGAACACCCGGACTTCGGTGGGTTCCCGAACGGCCACCCACAGATGAGCAGTTTCCTCGGGGCACCCATCCAGGTGCGTGGTGAGGTGTTCGGCAACCTCTACCTCGCCGACAAGGAAAGCGCCGAGGAGTTCGACAAGGATGACGAGGAGATGGTGACCGCGCTGGCCACAGCGGCCGGTGTGGCGATCGACAACGCCCGCCTGTACGAGGAGACCCGCCTGCGTGAGAGTTGGTTGGGTGCTTCCACCGAAATCACCACGCGGCTCCTGTCGGGGGCCGACACCAACGATGTGCTCGCCTACTTGGCGGAGCAGGCCGGGCAGATCAGCGGGGCGGACACCGCGGTGGTCCTGCTGCCGGACTCGCGCGCTCGCGGTCACCTGTTCGCGGAGATCGCGCATGGCCCCATCGCCCAAGAAATCCTGGGGACCCCCATCGAGATCCAGGGAAGCCTGTGCGGTTGGGTGTACGAGTCCGGGGAGGCCACGAGCATCCCCGACCTGCGCCAGGCCAACTGTGTAATGCTCACCCACCGCGGTTACGGGCCGGGGCTGCTCGTACCACTGGGTACCCCCGGCAACACCCGGGGAGTACTGCTGTTGGGCAAGCTCTCCGACCGTGCCCCCTTCACCCCGATGATACGTCGCATGCTGCACGGCTTCTCCGTGCAGGCAGGGGTGGCCCTGGAGCTGGCCGAGGCCCGCAAGGACACCGAACGCCTGGTGGTGTTGGAAGAGCGCGACCGCA
The DNA here is from genome assembly GCA_019115445.1 of Candidatus Nocardiopsis merdipullorum. Lineage (GTDB taxonomy): Bacteria > Actinomycetota > Actinomycetes > Streptosporangiales > Streptosporangiaceae > Nocardiopsis > Nocardiopsis merdipullorum. The sequence continues at coordinate 10,511 of DXDP01000335.1, read as the reverse complement.
TCGCCAAAGACCTGCACGACGTGGTGATCCAGCGGTTGTTCGCCTCCGCGATGACGCTGATGAGTACGCTGCGGCTCATCACCTCACCGGAAGCGGAGGAACGCGTACAGCGCACGATCGACGAACTCGACTCCACGATCCGTGAGATCCGGTCCACCATCTTCGCTCTGCAGAACCCACCGAGCCGTGGAGAGTCCTCACTGCGCGACCGCGTCCTCGAACTGGCGGAGAACACCGCCCACAGCCTGGGCTGCCACCCGGGCATCAGCCTGGACGGTCCGATCGACGCATCCGTTCCGCACGAGATCGGCGAACAGCTCCTGGCCGTGCTCGGTGAGGGTTTGACCAACGTGGCCCGCCACGCCAACGCCACCGAGGTGCACGCTTCGGTGGTGGTGGAGGAGCCACAACCCCCTTCCGACGATGCCACGACACTGACCCTGACCATCACCGACAACGGCGTGGGACTGCCCGAGGAGGGACGTCGCAGTGGTCTTCGCAATCTGGATCAGCGCGCCGAAGCGCTCGGTGGGCACTTCACGGCCCGGCGAGGAGACAGGGGCGGAACGATCCTGGTGTGGAAGGTACCGATCTCCGACGGCTCCGACGACGTGGTCGACGGCTTTTGACCCGCCGTACCGGTGGCCGTGTCAGTAGCGTCGTCCCCGCAGTTCGGCGACGAGCACGGCCGCCTGAGTACGTCGTTTGAGGTCCAGCTTGGAGAGCAGGGCCGACACGTAGTTCTTCACGGTCTTCTCGGCGAGGTAGAGGCGTTCCCCGATCTGCCGGTTGGTCATTCCCTCACCGATGAGGTCGAGGATCTGGCGTTCCTGCGGGGTGAGTTCCGCCAACGGATCGGGTTCGGCCTGGGCACCGCGTAGGCGTTCCAACATCGCCCCGGTACTGCCGGAGTCCAACAACGAGCCACCGGAGGCGACGGTGCGCACCGCACCAACCAGGTCGGCACCGTGGATCTGCTTGAGGACGTATCCGGCCGCGCCCGCCATGACGGCGTCGTAGAGCGCGTCCTCGTCGGCGAACGAGGTGAGCATGAGGCAGGCGATCTCGGGGTGGTCCGAACGGATGTCCCGGCACACCTGCACACCCGACCCGCCGGGAAGGCGCACGTCGAGGACGGCCACGTCCGGCAGGACCACGGGGATACGCGCGAGCGCCTGCTCAGCGGTACCCGCCTCACCCACCACGGTCATGTCGTCCTCGATCTCCAGGAGAGCCGCCACACCGCGGCGCACGACCTCGTGATCGTCCACGAGGAAGACCCTGATCTGCTCCCGGGTGCTCTCGCCGTTGCTCGTCATCGACTCATCCCCATCCCACACACTCGCGCACCACACACCACTCCGAGAGGAACCGTAGTACGTGCACGCGCCCTTGCATGGGACCTCAGGCACTGAACCTTCATGACAAAAGTCCCCGAACAGGAGGTTTCTCCCAAAGCTCGGAGGAAATACGTGTCCCAGTCGATACGTTGATGTGGATGAGAGGGCCTGTGGGCACCGACCCCGGCAGGAAGCCTCCTCGGAGAACCGGCCGGAGCAGGACCGCCGGGGTGGTCGGCGCAACGAGCGGTCAGGGCATTCGGCCCTGCCAGGGACGGGCCAGCTCGAAAGCCCTGCAGGCAGCGAGTACCTGCGTGTCCGCGTGACGAGCACCGACGACCTGCAGCCCCACGGGCAGCTCCGCGGAGGTGAACCCGCAAGGGACGCTCGCCGCCGGCTGCTGGGTCATGTTGAACGGATAACTGAACCCTGCCCAGGAGGTCCACCGTTGCCCCGCCAACTCCGGCGGCGACTCCAGGCCCGCCTCGAAGGCAGGGAACGGTGCGGCCGGGGTGAGCAAAAGGTCGTACTCGGTGTGGAAAAGGCCCATGTGGGCACCCATATCCATCCGCAGGGCCATCGCCGTGAGGTAGTCCTGCGCGTCGTAGGTCAGCCCTTCCTCGATGATCTCCCGCAACCCCGGATCGAGCAGGTCCCGCTCGCGGTCGGTGAGCTTCTCGGTGGCCTTGGCCGCCCCGCTGTACCAGAGCACCTCGAACTCATGACGTGAATCGGGCAGCTCCGGGTCGGTCTCCACCACGTCCGCACCGAGCGATTCGAACACCGCGACGGCGTCGGCCACGATACGCGCCACCTCGGGATCGACCGTGAGCCCTCCGAGAGTGGGGCTGTAGGCGATGCGCATCCCACGGACGAGATCCTCTGGGTCGCTGCGCAACCGTATGTCACCCAACCCGGGCCCGGGTGTGGGCATGGCCATCCAGTCCCGGGGGTCGAAGCCTGTGATGACCTCCAACATCAGTGCCGCATCACCCACGGTGCGGGTCAACGGCCCGGTGTGCGCCAGTGATCCGAACGGGCTGGCCGGGTAGTGCGGTACCAGTCCCCAGGTCGGCTTGATACCGAACACACCGGTGAAGCTCGCGGGGATACGGATGGAGCCGCCACCGTCGGTGCCGGTGGACAGTGCCCCCATGCCGGTGGCCACGGCCGCGGAGGAGCCCCCGCTGGAACCACCCGGGGTGGTGGACAGGTCCCACGGGTTACGGGTGATGCCGGTCAGCGGGCTGTCGGTGACACCCTTCCAGGCCAGTTCCGGGGTGGTGGTCTTGCCGACGAGGACCGCACCTTGCTCGCGCAGACGTGCGGTCACCGGGGAATCCTCGTCCCACGAGGCGTCCTGGGAAGTGGTGACCGAACCACGAAGGGTCGGCCAACCACGGGTCAGATGGATGTCCTTGATCGAGGCGGGCACACCGTCGAGCCTGCCCATCGGTTCGCCGCGCCGCAGGCGTTCGGCCGAGGCACGGGCGGCCTTTCGGGCTTCCTCCGGACGGACGAGGCAGTACGCGTTGAGTGCGGGATTGTCCTGCTCGATGCGTTCCAGGACCGATTCCACGGCCTCCACCGGGGAAAGCTCCCCGGTGGCGTAGCCGTGCAGAAGCTGTTCGGCACTCATGTCGGCCGGAAGTGTCGAGCCGCCCCTGCGTGCGGACGGAACGTCGGCGGTACCGGCGGTATCGCCGACCGGACCCACGTCCGTGTTCTTGCTCTCTGTCCGGTCGGAACGGATCGTCACTTCGGCCTCCCAGTGTCATACCGTGGTTCGGTCTCAGCCGGGCACGTAACCGCGGCCCTTGTCGACGACATTGCGCAGCTCCCGCCCGTCGAGGTACCGGGAGAGGTTGTCCAGGAACAGATCGGCGAGGTCGTCACGCCAGCCGGTCACATCACCCGACATGTGCGGCGAGACGAGGGAGCCGGGCAGCCCCCACAAAGGGGAGATCGCCTTGAGCGGCTCGCTTTCGAACACGTCCAGCGCAGCACCCGCGATCACCTCGTTGTCGAGCGCGGCGATCAGGTCGCTCTGGACGACGATGGGGCCCCGCGCGACGTTGATCAGGCGCGCGGTCGGTTTCATGAGGTCGAGGAAGCGTGCATCGACCAACCCGTGAGTGGCGTCGGTGAGCGGCGCGGCCACGATCACGTGGTCGGCCTCGGGAAGTTCCCGGTGCAGGGTGGGCGCACCATCGGTACCACGCTCGGCGGTGCTGGACTCCACGATGGTGCGGAAGTCGTCGTCGCCGTCCCGGGCCCGGCTGCCACTTGCGTGTACCTCCATGCCCACGGCCGCGAGTTTGCGGGCGATGTGGCGGCCGATCGGTCCGGTGCCGACGACAAGAGCGCGTTTGCCGGAGATCCGTTCGGTCTCCCGGTGCTTCCAACGACGCTCGCGCTGGTACTCCCAGGTGCGGGGGAAGTCCTTGGCAAAGGCCAGGATCAGACCGAGCACGTACTCGGCGATGGGCTCCTCGAAGACTCCACGCGAGTTGGTGACCACCACGTCGCTGTTCACCAGTTCGGGGAACATGAGATTGTCCACGCCCGTGGTGGCGGCGTGCACCCAGGTCAGGGAGTCGGCCTTGGACCAGGCCGAGATCAAGGCCTCGGAGAACAGGTCCCACACCAGGAGTGCGTCGGTACCGGGCAGCTTGGCGGCCAGATCACCGGCCGTGGCGTGAACGACCTCGCCAAGGCGTGAGTCGTCGAACCGGCCTCTTTCAGGAGGAAGCCCTTCTCCGTGGAGGATGAGCAGTCGAGGCTTGTGCGGTGCGGACGGGACGAGACTGTTCACGGGCGTACTTTCCGGTCGCTACGTGTGTGGTTGACGACTGGTGGGTGAGTTGGTCGCCCCGCACGGAACGCTAGGGAGCCGACATAGGATTGTCAACAATCCACAAAGCAGCGGTTCTGGGCAGAAAGCGGCCACCGACACCCACTCCGACGTGGATGTACCCCGCACTTCGGGAACTATTGCCGCACCAGCATCGTTGAACTTAGGATTGTTGACAATCCTAACTACCCATGTCGGACTCGTTCTCTGCCACACCTACGCCCTCGTTCACCACGGAGAGGACGTCTGCATTGCCTCGGTACATGAAGATCACACTGGCCAAACGGGAGGTTTCCTGCGTGGCCGAACTCCTCGACAAGGACGCACCACGCACGTGCGACGCCGTGTGGAACGCACTCCCGCAGGGAGACGCCGTCCAGCACGCCAAGTACGCCCGCAACGAGGTCTACACGATGGTGCCGCGCTTCGCCGAGACCGAACCCGGTCAGGAGAACCCGACGGTCACCCCGATCCCCGGCGACATCGTCTACTTCTCCTTCGACGGCGGCATGCTCGACCGTGAGTTCAAGGAGGACAAGGGCATCGACCACCTTCCCGGTGTCATCGACCTCGCCCTGTTCTACGGCCGCAACAACCTGCTGCTCAACGGCGACGTGGGCTGGGTCCCCGGCAACGTCTTCGCCACCGTCGTGGAGAATCTGCCGGCCATGGCCGAGGCCTGCAACGACGTATGGCGCTCCGGCAGCGTGGGTGAGCGCCTGCTGTACGAACGACTCGACCGCTGAACACCACCGCTTCCACCCCGGCCCTGTGCCCCCGGGCCCTTCGGCAATCACATCGCACGCACATCAATCATGAACAACACGCTTTCCGGGAGGTGAGTGACCGATGCGGACCGATGGAACTGTTCCCGCCGCTGAAAACATCGGCGCCGAGAACATGAACCATGAACCCGATGTCATCGAACTGGCTGCCGTTCAGGCTCCGCCCTGGCAGTCGGGGGTCGGGATCGTGGCACCCTACGACTTCGCCCTCGACCGCGAACTGTGGCGCTGGGCACCGGACGACGTGTCCCTGCACGTCACACGGTTGCCGTACGTACACGTACCGGTGACGGTCGACCAGGCTTCGGCCCTGAACCAGGCCGAGAACGTGGAACCCGCGGTCCGCGCGCTCCTGGCACCTGAGCCGTTGACCATCGGCTACGCGTGCGCCTCCGGCAGTTTCGTGCACGGCGCCGCCGGAGAAATGCGCCTGCACCGGAGCATGCTGGACGCCGGGGCCCCTGCGGCCGTCACCACCTCGGGGGCACTCATCCACGCCCTGGACGCCCTCGATGCGCACCGGATCGCGGTCGTGACTCCCTACGTGGACAGCGTGACCGACCGGCTCCTTTCCTACCTGGACGAACACGGGGTCGGTGTGACCTCCAGCGTGGGTCTTGGCCTGCTCAGCCACATCTGGCGGGTCTCCTACGCCGAGGTCTTCGAAGCCGTCCGCTCCGTCGATCACCCCGACGCCCAGGCCATCTTCATCAGCTGCACGAATGTCCTCACCTACGACATCCTCGCTCCGCTCGAGAGGGAACTGGGCAAACCGGTGATCGCGGCCAATCAGGTGACCATGTGGGCCGTGATGCGGGCGGCCGATCGACGGGCCGTGGCCCAGGGACAGCATTTGCTCGACGTGCCGATGCCCAGCGTGGCATAAGGAGAAAACATGCCCCGTATCGGATTCCTCTACCCCGGTCACAGCGCTGAGAGCGACTACGAAGCTTTCGACGCACGGCTCGGTGACGGTGTCGAACTCGTCGTCGTGCACACCCTCATGCGGGAGGACGCCCACCGGGTGGATGCCCTTCTCGACGTCGGCAGCGAGGAGGTGCTGGCGGCAGGCGCACGCGAACTGGCCGGTCTGGGGGTCGACGCCGCCGTGTGGGCGTGCACCAGCGGCAGCTTCGTGTTCGGCCCGCAAGGCGCACGGACCCAGGTCGAGGGTGTGCGTACCGCCGCAGGGGTGCCCGCATCCAGCACATCCTTCGCGTTCGTGAACGCCATGCGTCAACTGGGGAAGACCAAGGTCGCGATCGCCGCGACCTATCCTGACGACGTCGCTCGACACTTCGTCGACTTCCTCGAGGCCGCGGGCATCACCGTGTCGTCCCTCGCCAGTCACGGCATCGACACCGCCGCCGAGGTGGGACGACTCGACGCCGACGAGGCCGTCGACTTCGTGCTCAGCAACGATCACTCCCAGGCCGAGGTCGTCCTGGTGCCGGACACCGCACTGCACAGTGCCGACCTCATCGAACCCTTGGAGGGTCTGCTCGGCAAACCCGTACTCACCGCCAACCAGGTCAGTGTGTGGGAGGGGCTGCGTCTGGCGGGCCACTCCACGGGCCGTCCCGGGCCCGGAACACTCTTCCGGACGGGGACGGACCTGGCCGGCACCTCACCACACGCCCGCTGATCCGAAACATCTCGACCTCGGACGACGGGCTCGGCCCGTCGTCCGACCCTTCAGGAAGGAACACGTCCCATGTCCACCTCCGGCCAACTGAGCCCCGTACCTCGGCGGTCCACCGCCGAGATCATCGCCGACCAGCTCAGATCGGCGATCATGTACGGCACCATCTCCCCAGGGGACCAGCTGGGTGAGGCGGAACTGGCAGGGCAGCTGGGGGTGAGCAGGGGCCCGCTCCGCGAGGCCATGCAACGGCTGGTGCAAGAGGGGTTGCTGCGCAGTGAGCGGCACAAGGGTCTGTTCGTCCGGGAGCTGACCCCCGACGACGTCCACGACATCTACGTTGCCCGTCTGGCCGTGGAACGGACCGCGTGCGAGGTCATCATGCGCGGCAACCGGGGAGAGGCCATCGCGCGGCTGACCCACGCCGTGGAGCGGCTCGCCGAAGCTGCCCAGAGCCGTGACCGCGACCGTATGAGCGACGCCGACCAGTACTTCCACCAGACCCTGGTCAGCTGCTCCGGCAACGACAGACTCGAACGTATGGCGCAAACACTGCTGGTGGAGACACGTATGTGTTTGAGCGCGATGCAAAAGGTCTACCCTGAGCCGGACGAGATCCTGCAGGAACACCGCCGAATCCTCGAGGCGATCTCCGAGGGCGCCGAGCAACGCCTCCTCGACCTCATCGAGTCACACATGTTGGACACCGCCGACCGCATCAACGAGAACGCCCCCGAGAAATGAAGGACCCCGGGTCCTCCCCTCGAGGAGAACCCGGGACACATCAGGGGCTCAGAGCCCGCCGATCCCCACGTACTTCGTCTCGAGGAACTCCTCGATACCGACCTTGCCGCCCTCACGTCCCATTCCGGAGTGCTTCACCCCACCGAACGGCGCGGCCGGGTTGGACACCACACCCTGGTTGAGGCCGACCATGCCCGCCTCCAAGGCCTCGCTCACCCGGAAAGCACGGTTGAGGTCCTGGGTGTACAAGTAACTGACCAGGCCGTACTCGGTGTTGTTGGCGAGCTCGATCACTTCCGCCTCGGTCTCGAACGGGGTGACCGGGGCCACCGGCCCGAAGATCTCGGTGTCGTACATGTCGGCCTGCTGGGGAACGTCGGTGAGCACGGTGGGTCGGTAGAAATGCCCCGCGCCGTCACCCGGTGAACCACCGACGAGCACACGGGCGCCCCGGCCCACCGCGTCGTCCACCAGGGTCTGCACCTTGTCACGTGCCTTCTCGTCGATGAGGGGACCCACGTCGACCCCCTCGTCCAGCCCACGTCCCATCCGCAGTGCGCCCATACGGTCACTGAGTTTTTCGGCGAACTCCTCGGCGATCCCCGACTGCACGTAGATGCGGTTGGCCGCGGTGCATGCCTCCCCGATGTTGCGCATCTTGGCGAGCATCGCGCCGTCCACGGCCGCCTCCAGGTCGGCGTCGTCGAACACGACGAACGGTGCGTTGCCGCCCAACTCCATCGATGTGCGCAAGACGTGCTCCGCACTCTGTTCGAGCAGCTTCTTGCCGACCGTGGTGGACCCGGTGAAGGACAGCTTGCGGATCCGCCCGTCCCGCAGCAGTGGTTCCGTGAGCCCGCCCGCGTTCGTGGTCGGCAGGACACTGAGCACACCTTCGGGCAGGCCCGCCTCGTTGAGGATCCCCGCCAGGGCCAGGGCCGACAGCGGGGTTTGTTGAGCGGGTTTGAGGATCATCGTGCACCCTGCCGCGATCGCGGGGCCGATCTTTCGGGTGCCCATCGCCATCGGGAAGTTCCAGGGGGTGATGAACAGTGAAGGACCGACCGGCTGCTTCATGAGCAGGAAACGCGCTTCTCCGTTGGGTGCGGTGGCGAAGCTGCCCTCGACACGAACGGCCTCCTCGGAGAACCAGCGGAAGAACTCCGCGGCGTAGGCGATCTCCCCCTTGGCCTCGGCCAGGGGTTTGCCCATCTCCAAAGTCATGAGGGTGCCGAGCTCTTCCTGATGTTCCATGAGGAGGTCGTAGCTTCGGCGCAGGATTTCCCCCCGCTCGCGTGGTGCCACCTGGGCCCAGGAGGGTTGGGTCCGATGAGCCGTGGCCAGGGCGGCGAGGCCGTCGACGTCATTTGCGTCGGCCACCCGGCACAGCTCTTCGCGGGTCGAGGGGTCCTCGACCCCGAAAGTGGCCCCCGATGCCGCGTCTTTCCACGTACCGCCGATGAAGAGCTTCTTCTCCACCTGTGCGATGACTTGTTCTTCCAGATCCGACATGTTCCTACTCCCGGTCGAGGGACCAACCGTTTGGCCGGTCTGTGGACAGCCCTGCCCGGCGTGCGGCCGCTGGACACCGTTGCCGGTGGGATGTTTCCATAGCAGCGTCGATTGTCAACAATCCTACGGAACACGAGTACGGAAACGAGGCCATCGGATGGCGGAACTCTCCCCGGCTCTCAAACAGGCGACCCCGGTCATCGCCGCACGAGGCGAAGGTGTCTACATCTACGACGAGGACGACCGCCGCTTTCTCGACTTCACCGCCGGTATCGGCGTCACCAGCACCGGCCACTGCCACCCGAAGGTGGTGGCGGCCGCACAGGAACAGGTGGCGACACTGATCCACGGCCAGTACACCACCGTGATGCACCGTCCCCTCCTACGACTCACCGAGCGACTCGGCGAGGTTCTTCCAGAAGGCCTCGACCAGCTGTTCTACGTCAACTCCGGCAGTGAGGCCGTGGAGGCCGCACTGCGCCTGGCCCGTCAGGCCACCGGGCGTCAGAACGCGATCGTGTTCCAGGGTTCCTTCCACGGACGGACCATGGGCGCCGCGTCGTTGACCACGTCCGGCACCAAGATCCGTGCGGGCATCGGCCCCCTCGTCCCCGGGGTCGTGGTGTCCCCGTTCCCCTTCGCCTACCGCCTGGGGATGTCGGAGGCCGACGCGGTCGCCCACGCCCTGCGTGAGTTCGATTACCAACTCGCGACCGTGACCTCGCCCGATGACACCGCGGCGGTCTTCATCGAACCGGTCCTCGGCGAAGGTGGGTACGTGCCCGTACCCGACGCGTTCCTTCAGGGGTTGCGTGAACGCGCCGACCGGCACGGGTTCCTGCTCGTCACCGACGAGGTACAGACCGGGTTCGGACGCACCGGTACCTTCTGGGGCCATGAACCGTCCGGGGTCCGTCCCGACATCGTCATCACCGCCAAGGGGCTGGCCAGCGGTTTCCCACTGTCGGCGATCGCCGCGCCCGCCTCGATCATGGAGAAGGCCTGGCCCGGTTCCCAGGGCGGCACCTACGGCGGTAACGCGGTGGCCACCAGGGCCGCCCTGGCCACCCTCGACGTCATCCAGGAAGAAGGGCTCGTGGAGAACGCCGCCCGCCAGGGTGAGCGTCTCCGTGAGGGGCTGACCAAGATCGCCTCTTCCCACCCGCAGATCGGTGACGTGCGTGGCCGCGGCCTGATGCAGGCCTGCGAGTTCGTCACCGCCGATGGCGCACCCGACGGCGCCGCCGCCCAACGTGCCCAGCAGGCGGCCGCCCGCAACGGCCTGCTGTTGCTGACCTGCGGCCCGTACGGGAACGTGGTTCGCCTGATCCCGGCCCTGATCGTCAACAGCGAGCAGGTCGATTCCGCCCTCGAACTGTGGGCCACCTCCGTGGAGGAAGCCACCTCCTGACCCACGTCACCATGGGGTGCCGCCCAACCGGGACGGCACTCCATGGCCCGGGTCACACCGAAAAATGGCGCAAACCCGCTCCGACACCGTGGTACAGTCGAAGACGTCGCCGGATGAGCAAGACCCACCCGGGGCACACAACAGAATCTGCACTCGTAGCTCAATGGATAGAGCATCTGACTACGGATCAGAAGGTTGGGGGTTCGAATCCTCCCGAGTGCGC
>DXDP01000334.1 GCA_019115445.1 Candidatus Nocardiopsis merdipullorum | reverse complement strand
GCTCCGCCTACCTGCGTGCCCGCCAGGTCGGTGAACCACGTGCGCTCTCCGAGGACGAGCTGGCCGAAGCACGTCGGCGTGACACCTACGGGTGGGCGGGTCCGGACCCGTTCTGACTCTGTTCCCGTATCGAATGCCAAGCACTGAAGTGTTTGGGTAATCTCGTACCTGTGTTCACAGCAGCACCGAAAGTAGCACCACGTCTCTGGGCCAGAGCCGTGCTCATCGTGTTGCTCGTACTCGGCGCAGTAGCCCTTCCCCTGTGTTACACCGACGCGGCCTCGCCCGGCAACGGGCTTTCCACGGCGGTTGTCTCCGGTCGAAGCGTTGCGGAGACCACCTCTTCCGTGCACGCGTACCAGGCGTACGAGCATGGGGGCCACTGCGATGAGACGGGGTCGGTGGCGACCGACCAACGCACCGGTTCCCTTTCGGCGTCCGACCTGTTGGGGATGGGGATCTTCGCCTTCGTCGGCCTTCCTGTCCCTGGGCCGGTTCTACGTGTCCTGCCCAGATCGGTCCGACGGCTCCGCACTCTTCCGCTCGGTGGAACCAGAGCACTCCTGCTCCTTTGTGTGCGCCGAGTGTAGAACGCCTGCCCCACCCCGCGCGCACACGTGTATCTGCTTGTCACACACGTCCGTGGAGCGATCCTCGAGCGAGCTGAGTCAGGGCCTGTCCGACATCGGCGATGGAGTCGTCGACCGTTCTTGGCGAGCTTCCCACCACCCTCGCGTGTGATGCCCACCCGTTTTGGTGACGGTGTGTACCCCCGGATGACGCGTCAGTGCACCCTCCCTTTTTGCCGTTTCCACAGAACACGGCCCCAAGAAGCAACGAAACAGAGAGGTTGACCGACCATGAACGTTCTCCAGCGTGTGTTCATGCCTGCCACAGCCGCCTTCGCCACCATCGCGCTTTTGACCGCTTGTGGCGGAGCAGAGGAGGAAACGACTCAGTCGGCTTCGGAATCCTCTGAGAACGAGGAGTTCAACGACTCCGACGTCACCTTCGCCCACATGATGATCCCGCACCACGAACAGGCCGTCACCATGACGGAACTGGCCCCGGAGCGAGCCGGTGATGAGGTCCAGGCGTTGGCCGAGGAGATTCAAGCAGCGCAAGGACCGGAGATCGACCGGATGAACACTCTTTTGGAGTCGTGGGGTCAAGAGTCCGTGCAGGACATGGAAGACATGGACCACGACGACATGACCGGCATGATGTCCGATGAACAGATGACGGAGCTGGAGGAGGCCGAAGGAGAGGAGTTCGACACCATGTTCCTCCAGATGATGATCGAGCACCACGAAGGCGCCGTCGAGATGGCACAGACAGAGCTCGACGAGGGAACCAACCCGGAAGCACGTGACTTGGCTCAGCAGATCATCGAAGACCAGAACACCGAGATCGAGCAGATGAACGAGATGCTCGGTGTCGAGGGACAGGACAGCCAAGGTGACGGTGGCTCGTCCGAATCCCAGGAGGAAAACGGCGAAGACTGACACATCCGCGGTGGTGCCGGGCCGATCGCCCCGGCACCATGTGCCCGCCCGACGATCCACGTTTCGAACCCCACCTGCATGTTCGGGGCCTGCCGTGTGGCCATCTTCGTACCACACCCACACCTTGGCGGAATGCCGATAGCGTGGCCCCACCAACCCCCGAAGAAGAAAGGCCGCACATGAACGCGGGCGAGATCACGGTCACATCCCTCACACATCGTGGCGCGGTGAGGGCCGCGAACGAAGACGCGATCATCGTCGGTCCCGCCGTGGCGTGTGCGTCCATGACCAGCCCTGCCATCTGCACGCTGCCCATGGATGGTCCGGTGGTGGTGGCGGTGGCGGACGGGATCGGTGGTCAGGTCGCCGGCGAGATCGCTTCCGAACACGTGGCGCGCCGGTTGGCGGAAACGGGGGGCCGACTCACAACACCGGAGCGTGTTCGGGAGCTGCTTCGTGTGCTGGATCTGGAGGTCCAGGATCACGCCGGTCAGCACCCGGAGTTTTCGGGGATGGGTACCACCATCGCCGGGTTGGTGCTCACCCCCGAGGGTGAGCACGTGTGGTTCAACGTGGGTGATTCACGTGTGTACCGGCGCGAGAGGGCCGGGTTGGTGCAGGTGAGCGTGGACGACTCACCACCCGTGCCGCCCTCCCCGGACGGGCGTCCGGTGGCGTCGAACTTCATCACCCAGTCGTTGGGGGGACGTTCCTCGGGGGAGATCACCCCACACGTGGGGCAAGAGCCCGGCACCGTGTGGTTGGTGTGCACGGACGGGCTCACCGACCTGGTGGGGGAAGGGGACATGGAACGCACCCTGGCCGAGGCGGGCAGTGACGAAGCGGCCGTGTACGCGCTCTGGCAGGCAGCCATGGCCGCCGGGGGCAAGGACAACATCAGCATCGTCCTCGCCCGCATGTGAGCACAAGAACGTTCCCGTGTCGAGGGTTCGCCCCGTCCTTCCGGAACCATTCTGACCCGATCATCTTTTTCCGGGCCCTTCCTGGTTCCGGTTCTTCCCCCCTTTGGCCACTCAGTCCTCCTCGTCGAGGATCTCGTCGGGCTGGGTCCAGGCCAGATAACAGGCGGGCGCCGAAATGTGCAGCATCACCAACACCCACAGCAGGGGCATGGCGAGCCAGACGGGAAAGACCACGTCCGGTGGGCTGAAGGTGGTGATGAAGGCGATCGCGATGAAGACCACCATCAGGAACACGTTCATGGTCTGCTGGGAGATACGAAACGCGGTGTCACGGT
>DXDP01000333.1 GCA_019115445.1 Candidatus Nocardiopsis merdipullorum | reverse complement strand
CCCAGGAAAGTGATGTCCTCCTTGGAGATGCCGTGCTCACGCACCAGTCTGCGGCGCAGCCCGGTGGGAAGAGCGCTCTCCCCGGCGATCCAGCAGTAGGGGCGGCCTTCGGGCAGGCCCGCCGAACACACGGTCTCCAGGGCCAGGCGGCCGGGGGTGGTGCGGGGATCCTCACGAGGCAACCAGTGCACCTCCATCCCGGCGGGGGCGTCCAAGGTGCGTACGTCGTCGGGTGTGGGCACTTCCAGGTAGACGCGGGCACGCAGGTCACGGGGGGCCTGTTCCACGATGGACATCAGCGCGGGCACGGCGCTCTCGTCACCCACCAACAGATGCCAGTCCGTTCCGCTCGGAGGCAGATAGTAGATCCCCTCGGGGTACAGCCCCACCTCATCACCCTCACGCGCCAGAAGTGCCCACTCCGAGGCAGGCCCCCCGTCGTCGTGTGCGACGAACTCGATGTCCAACTCCATGGCCTCGGGATCGAAACGCCGCATGGTGTAATTGCGCACGTAAGGGCGCACGTCGTCGGCCATCTTCCGATACTCGGGGTACCACCCCTTCTCGGTGACCGGGGGCATGGTCAGCCGTTCCTGGCCCGGGCGGGTCAGGAAGACACGTACGCACTGGTCCAGCCCCAAGAAGTCGAATTCTGCCAACTCGGGGCCGCCGACGGTCACGGTCACGAAGTGGGGGGTGGTGCGCTCTGTACGCACGACCCGGGCGTGCATCATCTGACGGCGGTTGGGGAACTGGATGCGCAAGGTGGGGCCCTCCGACGTAAGGCACGAGGTGGTGAGGTTAGCCTAACCAATGATCTTGCTCGAACGCACCCTGCCCCCGGAACGCCCCATGCTCATGGGCTCTGCACCGTCACCGATCACGCTCTCGAAGTCGAGAGCGCCGCGGCCGATGGTCTCCGTTCGTGATTGCCCTGCCCTTGACCTCTGTGATGGGTGTTACAAAGGATGACAACATCATGTTTTGGTGATCTGCTGCCCAAAAGGCGGTAAACCGCCATGGTGGGGATCGATCACCCAGGGAGGGGAATGCTCATGCGTTCACGATGGTGGGCGGCAGCGGCGGCGGGTCTGAGCCTGACGCTCGTGGCCTCGGGGTGCGGAAACGGAGAGGACTCCGACGCACAGGTGGAGGTCTTCTCCTGGTGGACCGGCGGTGGTGAGGAAGCCGGCCTGAACGCACTCATCGAAGTGTTCGAGGAGGAGAACGAAGGGGTCGAGTTCGTCAACGCCGCCGTGGCCGGCGGGTCGGGCACCAACGCCCAGGCGGTACTGGAAGGCCGACTGCAGAGCCAGGACCCACCGGACTCCTTCCAAGGACACGCGGGTGCCTCACTGCAGGACTACATCGAGGCCGGCTATCTCGCCCCGCTGGACGACTTCTTCGACGAGCAGGGACTGCACGATGCCCTGCCCGAACAACTGGTCGACCAGATCTCCTACGAGGACAGCGTCTACTCGGTACCGGTGAACATCCACCGCTCCAACGTTTTGTGGTTCAACCCCTCCGTGCTCGAGGAAGCAGGGGTCGACGAAGCACCGGAGACACTGGAGGATCTGGTCCAGGCACTGGAAGCAGTGGACTCCGAGACCGATGCGATCCCCATGGCGGTGGGTGCACAGTGGACCGTCGACCACCTGCTGGAGTCGATCCTGCTCGGCTCCCTGGGACCCGACGCCTACAACGCACTGTGGGAACCGGGAGCGGACTGGAACACCCCGGAGGTGACCGAGGCCCTGGAGATCTTCGAGGAGGTCATGTCCCACACCCAGGAGGAATCTGCGGCCGAGGACTGGCAGGAAGCCTCACGCCGGGTCTTCGAGGGCGAGGCCGCCTTCAACATCATGGGGGATTGGGCCGCCGGTTACTTCGACGAACTGGAAGCCGTCCCGGAAGAGGACTACGACTGGGCGCCTTCCCCCGGCACGGACGGCACCTACATGTGGTTGTCCGACAGTTTCACCCTCCCCGAAGGTGCACCCCACGAGGAACAGGCACTGGCCTGGCTCGAACTCGTCGCCGGCCAGGAAGGCCAGGACGTCTTCAACCCGCTCAAGGGCTCCATCCCGGCCCGTGAGGACGCCGACCCCGAGAACTACGCCGACAGCCCCTACCTGGAAGCGGCACTGCAGGAATGGCAGGACGGCCCAGAACTGGCCGGCTCGTTCTGGCACGGGGTGACCGTGGGCAACCGGTGGAAGAACGACATCGACACCGCGGTGGGCCTCTACCTCCAGAACCAGGACCTGGACGAGCTCAACACCGCTCTGCACGAGGCCGCGCAGACCGAATGAGCAAGCCCACCGATGGGACCGGGGCCGCAACACGCGGCCCCGGCCGACCCACCCAGCACCCCTTCCACACGGCCCCCTCACGGGCCCACACCCACCGAAGGGGCCCGCTCCGTCGAGCGTTGACCCGCTCTCGCGCATGGCTGCCCGGCCTGCTGTTGGTCTCCCCGTCGATCCTGCTCATCGGGGTGTTCGTCTACGGCATGATCGGCTGGAACACCCAGCTGGCGCTGAGCGACAAACACGCCCCGGTACAGGACGGCTCGTTCGTGGGGCTGACCAACTTCGCCGAGCTGTGGCAGGAGGCCCGGTGGCCCGCCGCCGTGCTCAACGCGGTCGTGTTCACCGTCGTGTTCGTCGGTGGTGCGCTCCTTCTGGGCTGGCTCCTGGGCCTGCTGCTGGACAAGGGCATCCGCGGCGAAGCCGTGTTCCGCACCCTCTTCCTGGCACCGATGGCGGTCTCCTTCATCGCCACCGGCGTGGTGTGGCGGTGGTTGATGAACCCGGCCCCCGCCGAACGCGCCACCGGGCTCAACGCCCTGTTCGTCCACCTGAAGCTGGACTTTTTGGTCAACGACTGGTGGACCGCCCCCAACCTCGGCATGGCGGCCATGGCACTGCCCGCGATCTGGCAGCTGTCCGGATACATCATGGCGCTGTTCCTGGCCGGGTTCCGCGGTGTACCCGAGGACCTGCGCGAGGCCGCCCGCGTGGACGGCTGTTCGGAATGGGGTGTGTACTGGCGAGTTGTCATGCCGCAGCTGCGCCCGGTCATGTTGAGCGCGGTCATCATCCTGGGACACATGTCGCTGAAGGTGTTCGATCTGATCATCGCGGTGGCCGGACAACAGATCGTCGCCGATGTGCCGGCCGTGTACATGTGGGCGATGGTCTTCGAGGTTCGTGACCCGGCCAAGGGCGCAGCGATCGCATCGTACTTGCTGGTGGCGGTGGCAGTGTTTGTCATCCCCTACCTGGTGTGGACGGTGCGCAAGGAACGGAGCGAGGGCAGATGAGCCAGAGCGCACCTGAGCGTGTGATCGCACCCGGCGGTGGTGTGGCCGGAACGACACGGCGCGGCCAAGTGGTCAAGTTCCTGGTGTTGTTCGCGTTGGCGGCCCTGTTCCTGCTGCCGATGTATGTGCTGGCGGTGACCGGGTTCAAGCCTTTCGACGAGGCCACCGCGGCCCGGGCGTGGTTGCTGCCGAAGAACTGGAGCCTGCAAGGATGGGCGGCCGCCTGGTCGGCCCTGGCCCCGGGGCTGTGGAACAGCGTGCTGATGGCGGTGCCCAGCGCCGTCATCTCGGCCGTGCTCGGCTCGATGAACGGCTACGTGCTGGCGCGCTGGCGGTTCCCCGGCGCGGACACGGTGTTCACACTGTTCCTGTTCGGGATGTTCATCCCCTACCAGGCGGTGATGATCCCGCTCCAACAGATGATGGTCGACGCCGATCTGATGGGGGGACTTTTCCCGCTCATCCTGGCGCACACCGTGTACGGCATCCCGATCTGCACGCTCATCTTCCGCAACTACTACGCAAGCATCCCGCAGACCCTCATCGAAGCGGCACGGGTGGACGGTGCAGGACTGTTGCGCACCTACGCCTCGGTGGTGCTACCGGTGTCGGCGCCCGCGTTCGCGGTGACGTTGATCTGGCAGTTCACCTCCGCATGGAACGACTTCCTCTTCGCGGTGTTTCTCACCGGTCCCAACAGTTGGCCGGTGACGGTGCAGCTGAACAACGTGGCCGGATCGATGGTGGTGCCCTACAACCAACAGATGGCGGCCGCGGTGCTGGCATCATTGCCGACCCTGATCATCTACTTGGTCCTGGGCCGGTATTTCATGCGCGGTCTGATGGCCGGTGCACTGAAGGGCTGAGAACACAAGGAGACCCTTGTGCGCGTGAAGCCGGACACCCAGGATGGTCTCTGTGTGTCCGGCCTCACAGGCCGCTTTGTGGGCTACGGGAAGTAGGTACAGTTGACCACCACCTCCAGCACCGTCGACGACGTCCTTCGACGCAGCGCGGCCAGAACCCCCGAGGCCACCGCCCTGATCTTCGAGGACCGTGAATGGACCTATGCCGCCCTGGACGTGGCGGTCACCCGTGCGGCCGTACGCCTGATCTCCCTCGGTGCGGCCAAGGGAGATCGGGTGGCCGCCTACGGCAAGAACTCCGACGCCTACCTCATCGGCTATCTGGCCTGTGCCCGTGCCGGTTTGGTCCACGTGCCCATCAACTTCGCATTGACCGGGCAGGAATTGGCCTACCTGCTGGAACAATCCGGCAGCACGCTGGTGCTCACCGACCCCGCACTGCGCTCTGCGGTGGACCAGTTGCGTCAGGAGACAGACGTGGAGCAGGTCCTGGAGTTGCGCGGCGGTCCCGGATCCCTGCTGTCGGACTGTCAACAGGACGGGCCCGTACCCGATCTGGACGTGAGTGTGACCGACACCGACCTGGTGCAGCTGCTCTACACCTCCGGGACGACCTCCCGTCCCAAGGGCGCCATGATGACCCACCGGGCACTCGTGCACGAGTACCTGTCTTGCCTGGTCGGGTTGGACCAACACACCGACGACAACCCGCTGCACGCCATGCCGCTCTACCACAGCGCACAGATGCATGTATTCCTCATGCCGTGGTTGGCGGTGGGTGCGCGCAACACTTTGGTGGAGACCCCCGACCCCACCGACATTCTGCGGCGGATCGAAACGGACCGGCACGGTGCCTTCTTTGCTGCACCCACCCTGTGGACGGTCCTGACCCAACACCCCGATCTCACCGAACGGGACCTGTCCAGCCTGCGCAAGGCCTACTACGGGGCCTCGATCATGCCCGGACCGGTCCTGGAAAAACTCCGCCGTACCCTGCCCGACCTGGGATTGTTCAACTGTTTCGGGCAAAGTGAGATCGGCCCGTTGGCCACCGTCCTGCGCCCGGAGGAGCACGCCGACCGACCTGCCTCGGCCGGGCGCGCCGCTTTGTTCGTGGAGCTACGGGTGGTCGACGACAAGGGCGAGGAGGTCGCCCGTGGTGAACCCGGCGAGGTGGTCTACCGCTCACCGCAGCTGTGCCAGGGATACTGGGACAACCCCGAGGCCACCGAGGAAGCCTTTCGTGATGGCTGGTTCCACTCCGGTGACCTGGTCCGACAGGACACCGAAGGTTATATCGAGGTCGTCGATCGCATCAAGGACGTCATCAACACCGGTGGGATCCAGGTGGCTTCTCGAGAGATCGAGGATGCGTTGCACACCCATCCCGGGGTGGCCGAGGTCGCGGTGATCGGGGTGGCCGACGACCGATGGATCGAAGCGGTGACCGCGTTCGTGGTGCCCGTGGAAGGCACCGACGTGGAGACCTTGCCCGAGCAGCTCCTGGTGCACGCACGAGCCCGGTTGGCCCCTTTCAAGGTCCCCAAGGCGGTACGGGTCATCGATGCGCTGCCCCGTAACGCCTCGGGAAAGATTCTCAAACGTCGACTGCGCAAGCACTGATCCCGACAGGGCACGACGAGAACCAGGTGAGTTGCTCCACATCCGGTGTGCAAGGGGCCAAGAACAACGAATCCACGCTGTGCGGGTGCTGCGACGTGCTTCAACACTCCGGGGGAAAGTCCTCGGCCGCCACCATCTCACCCTCCCCGGAGGTGTTTGCGTAGATCCCGTGCTCCTCGGCCAGGGCCTCGGTGGTGAACACCAGTTCGGCCATGTCCTGGGCGGGTTCGACCCCGGCCTCGGACACTTCCGAGGACACCCACAGGGTGTACTCCGTCTGCGGGGTGTCGGGAACGATGCGGTAGACGGAAGAACCATCCCCGTCGGTGATCTTCCAATCCGCGCCCGGGTTGGCCAGGTCGAGTTCCAACTCACCGCCGGAGAACTCCCGAGTGGCGGTCAACCGCCACTGGTGGGAGTCGCCGACCAGGTCGACCTGTGTCGGTGGGGTCTCACCGCACCAGACGATGTGAGCGGTGGGGAAATGTTGCTGGGCGGAGAAGTGCCCGGTGGCGACCAGACCGACATGCCCCTCACCGTGGAAACAGGAGGTCAGGAGCAGGCCCATCAGTGCCGCAAGGGTCGACCGGGACAGCACGATCAAGGACCGGGGTAGGGCGGACATGGTAAGTGATTGTGCCAACACGCGCTCACGAACGTGGACCACCAACCGGCCCACCCCATGTGTGTCGAGGACGAAAGCCCAGTTCAGGGCTGATTCTGTGGGAAATCGAGGAAAGTTTTTCCTCGGCGTGTCCTTGGTGGGTGCACACGCACCCACGCCAAAAGGGGACAAGGACGCCAGGTCCCTGTCAGGCACGCAGTTGCCTGCGCGTGTGCACGGCAAAGAAGGTGAAGACCGCAGCCGCACCGAGCGCGGTCAGCAACATGACGGTGTTCATGTCGGTCAGCGTCACTTGTCCGGACAGTCCGGCGGTCGAGGCCAGGCCCGATCCGAGACCGAACTGCAAGGTGCCCAACAGCGCCGATCCGGAACCGGCAACCCGCGGCGGTTGCCCGTCCAGCGCAAGGGTGGTGGCGTTGGGCGTGACCAGACCGGTGAAGATCATCATCACAAACAGTGCGGAAGTCACCGACACCAGGCCGGCCGTCCCCGAGAGGTCGAACGCGACCAGGGCCAGGACCGTACCCAAGGAGCCGGTCAGACCCAGAATCAGGCGGCGGTGGATCTCCACTCGGCCGACGAGGGCGGCATTGAGCTGGTTGCCGAGGATCATGCCAAGAGTGGTCACCGCAAACACCAGACTGAACTGCTGTGCGGTGGCATCGAACTGCGACTGTGACACGAACGAGAACGTCGAGATGTAGGTGAAGCTCATCGCGAAGTTCAAGGACAGCGTCAACGTGGGTCCGATGAAACGGACATCTCGCAGCAAACGGCCGAACAGTTGCAGTTGTTGGGTGGGACGGACCCGCTCACGACGCTCCGGAGCAAGGCTTTCGGGAAGGGCGTACAGCACCAACACGAAGCTCAACACACCGGTCATGCCCAGGACCACGAAGAGGATCGGCCAGGGTCCCAGGAGAAGCAGTTGACCACCAAGGACCGGCGAGAGCATCGGGGCAAGACCCGACAGCAACACCAAACGGGAGAAGAACGTGGCGGCCGCATCGCCCGAGAAGACGTCACGTACCACCGCGCGGGAGATCACGAGCCCGGCCGCGGCGGACAATCCTTGGACGAAACGCAAAACGGTGAAGGCTTCCACACTGGTGGCCAGGGCGATCGCCAACGTGGACGTGGTGAACACACCTATCCCCACCAGCATGGGGACCCGGCGCCCCCACCGGTCGCTGAGCGGACCGATGACCAGCTGGCCCAAGGCCATACCGATCATGACGGTGGTCAGGGTGAACTTGACCCGGGACTCGGTGGTTCCCAGGTCCGCGGAGATCTGAGGCAGCGCGGGCAGGTACAGGTCGGTGGCCAGCGGACCGATCGCCGACAGCACACCCAGGACCAGCACGAGCAGAGCGGTACTCCGCCGAGGTGTGGGCGCGGTGGTGGGAGTGGTCATCGGAGCAGGGCGGCGCGGGCGCACGGAGGTCAGCGTCAAAAGAGCTCCTCTTTGCACGAAGAAGAAGGACAGGTGGAACAGGGGATGGTTCGGGGCACCGTGAACCGCCTTCGGGCGGGGCGCCGTCGTGATGACCCATCAGGGCAGCACTCCCGCGTCCAACACAGGACCAAGGGGTGGCAATCCCGTCATGACTCGTGTATGTGCGTGATCCGAATTACGTCGGGAAACCTCCAGCGCACCCCCGGTACATCGAAGGTGTGAGCACGCCCATGGCGGTGAACGAGGACGACCGGTCCTGGGATGCTGGTAGGAACGCGCACCGGCCAGTCGACGTGGTCACGTTTGCGGGTACGGCGGTGCAACCTTCTGCCGAGACCACCTGCAAGCGGCCACGCCGGATGGGTTCGGGCCCTGGTGTAGCGGCACGATCCGCCTGTGTCGTCCTACGGGAAAATATTTTCCTGACTGTTGAACTGCATAAAACAAACGTGTTATCCTGGCTGGGAAAGCGCGGGACAAAAGGCACCTTCAGGGGCTTTCTCTTTTGCTTTTCCTGCGGTTTTTCTGGTTGGCTGGAAAAATGTCCGACCACAATTCTTTCTCTTCGGGTGTGCTGACGGCATCCGTCATGACCCACCCTCTGCGCGCGACCAGGGCAGAGTCCTTGTGCTCCGAGCTCGGTCCAGAACATGCCTGGGCAGCCGTTGATCCGCACCCACAGGGTCCGCCGTCGGCGCTGCGTTCGGCGCGTGTGGCCTTTGCTCAGGCAGCTCGAGAAAAAGAGGGACACCATCTTGTCCTGCAGGACGATGTGATCCTTTCTTCCGGTTTTGTCGACGCGGTACAGGACGCGGTCACAGAATTTCCCGAATCTGCCCTGTCGTTCTTCGTGGAATGGGGATCAAGAACTGCTTACCTGGCCCGCTGGGCGGCCTTCACCGGGGCCGACGCGGTGTCGGTGATCAACCCGTACATGCCGACCCCGGCCATGGTGCTGCCCAGGCGGATTGCGGTGGAACTGGCACGATTCCTGGAACTTCAGGGTCGTGCGAACGAACCCGACGACCGGGAGGTCCTCAGGTTCCTGCGCGGCGCGGGCATACCGACGCTGGTGATGGTGCCCAACGCCGTCGAGCACGACGACCTGCCCAGCATCACCGGTAACAGTGACCACGGGCCGCGTCGTTCGGTGTGCGTCACGCAACGGCCACGATACGGCGGCCATGTCCTTCGGACCCCACGGTTTTTGCCGTTCCTGCGGTGGAACCTGGCCAGTTCGGTGATCATCGACCTCGATCACGACGTGCCCGAGGCCCATCGCCCCACCCGGCAGGTCCTCCTCGAATGGGGCGCCGGTGAGCGCGACCTGTACGGGGCCTTCGTCGACAGTGACCTGGCCTTGCTGCTCGGCACGGACCGGGAGCCGGCCTTCGAGGCGTGGCTGACCGCCGTGGGGGTGGGTGCGGTCCAGGAAAAGCACTGGCCGGGAACAGTGGCCGGGTTGCGTGGGCGCCAACACGAGGTGTCGGTACGCCGTGCACTGGAGAGCTTCGTGCCCGGGATGCTGCGAACGGTCGCCGACCCCGCCCGCATGGCGGTGCACTCCTCGGAGTTGGCCATGGTGGCACTGGCCGCCATGGAGTACGGCGCCACACACCTGGAAGCCCGGTGAGAAGACGGAGGCGACACGGGAACATACGTTGTCCCACACAGTGGCGCCGAAGGTGTGTCGACGAAGCTGTGCCCCGAGGAAAAATGAGGCGCTGTGCGCAAAAAATCCGGTTAACATTGTGGGTCGCATTGCACGGCCCGCACGTTCCCCCCTTGCGGCCTTTCCACGATCAGCCATGAACAGACCAAGGACCCCTGTGACCGGGAAACCCATCCCCACACCCGCCGAACCCTTCGAAGGTCGGCAGCACAGCGACCTCGATCGCGCCGACCGCTTCGTGATCCCTTTGCTCCTGGTCTCGGCGTTCGTCGTCATCCTCAACGAAACGATCATGGGCGTGGCACTTCCCGAGCTCAATCGGGACCTGGGGATCTCCGTCTCCACCGGCCAGTGGCTCACATCCGCGTTCATGCTGGTGATGGCGGTGGTCATCCCCGTCACCGGATACCTGCTGCAACGCTTCCACGTGCGACAGGTGTTCATCACGGCGATGGCGCTCTTCAGTCTCGGCACCCTCCTGTGCTTCCTCGCCTCAGGCTTTCCGGCACTGTTGGCGGGACGCATCGTCCAGGCCGGGGGCACGGCCATCATGATGCCGCTGCTGATGACCACGGTGCTCAACCTCGTGCCCGCCGACCGGCGTGGCCGCACCATGGGCAACATCTCCATCGTCATCTCCGTGGCCCCCGCGATCGGCCCGACTCTGTCGGGTCTGATCCTGGACGTCCTCGACTGGCGTTGGCTCTTCGGGCTGGTGCTGCCCATCGCCATCGGGGGACTGGTGCTGGGCGCACTGTTCATCCGCAACGTCACCGAACCGAGTGCCGCCGGGGTCGACCTACCTTCCGTCCTGGTGTCGGCATGTGCCTTCGGTGGGCTCGTCTACGGTTTCTCCGGTCTGGGCCAAAAGACCGAGGCCGCTACCGTGATCCCGCCGGGCGCGGCGATCGCGGTCGGTGCGGTGGCACTGATGTTGTTCGTGTGGCGGCAATTGCTTTTGCAACGCCATGACCGGGCCCTGCTCGACCTACGCGTGTTCCGCTCGACCCAGTTCTCCATCTCGATCGGCCTGGTCCTGATCAGCTTCCTGGCACTGTTCGGCACACTCATCCTGCTGCCCGTCTACATGCAGTACGTACTGGGTCATGACACCCTTGTGACGGGGCTGACCATGCTGCCCGGCGGGTTGGCCATGGGACTGTTGGCCCCGGTGGTGGGCCGTTTGTACGACCGCATCGGGCCACGACCGCTGGTCATCCCCGGTGCAGCACTGGTCTCCGCGGTGTTGTGGTCCATGACGCTTTTCGGCACCGGCACGCCCGTCGGTGGTGTGGTGGCCGCACACGTCCTCATGAGTCTTGGCCTGGGGCTGATGCTCACACCACTGCTGACCGGTGCGCTCGGCTCACTCGAACCAAGCCTGTACTCCCACGGCAGCGCCGTGGTGGGTACGATCCAGCAGGTCGCAGGTGCGGCCGGGACCGCCTCCTTCGTTGCCATCATGTCCGCGGTCTCGGCGAACCGAATCGCCGGCGGGATGGATGAGATCACCGCCCAGGCCGACGGCATCACCACGGCCTTCACGATGGGTGCGACGATCTCCCTACCGGCCTTGGCCGCGACCTTCTTGGTGCGGGGCACAACCACGAAAACCAAAAACGTCACGACCTCTTGAGTACGTTTGCTCCCAACCGCACCGGGGGTAGAGTCCTCGGGCGATAAAGAGCAAAACTCACCGGGGGACCCCTATGACAGAGCTGATCGACCTGCACGGCACGGCCATGAGCGAATTCGACCGCCGGGTGCGTGAGGTCACCCTGACGGACTGGGCCCTGCCCACACCATGCGCCGACTGGGACGTGCACGACCTGGTCAACCACCTGACCATCGAGCAGCTGTGGGTGCCCTCCCTGCTCGATGGCGCGCGGGTCGAGGACCTCGACGACCGTTTCGACGGCGACGTCCTTGGCGAAGAACCCGTGACCACATGGGAAGTGGCCGCGCGTGAGGCACGCACCGCCTGGCTGTCGTCCTCCGCTCGGGAGGGCACCGTCCACCTGTCCTTCGGTGATGCACCCGCCGAGCTCTACCTGTGGCAGATGACCTTCGACCTGACCGTGCACGCCTGGGACCTGGCCCGAGCCCTGGAAACAGAGGAAAGTCTTGACGCCGAGTTGGTGGATCAGGTCCTTTCCTGGGCCGAAGAACAGGGCTTTGGTGAGCAGAAAGGCACAGAAGGACTCTTCGAACCACCGGTGGAGATCGACGCGCACAGCTCACCACAGGACCGGTTGATCGCACTCACCGGACGTACCCCCTGAACCTTGGCTCCGATCGGCTTCAGCCATCGGTCGCGGCATCCCCGCCGTGTCGGCTTTCCTGCGCAGTCGGACGCACACAGACTGTGACGGATGACAAGACAGCCGAACAAGGGAGTGTCACCGGTGAAGGCCGGCATCACCCTGCACGTGGACGGGGTCCGACGGGAACTCACCGTGGACACCCGTACCACCCTGTTGGACACACTGCGCGACCACCTGGAGGAATACTCACCCAAGAAGGGGTGTGATCACGGCCAGTGCGGGGCCTGCACCGTTCTGCTCGACGGCCGTCGCATGCTGTCCTGCCTGGCCCTGGCCGTGGCCCACGACGGAGCGCACCTGACCACCGCTGCCGGCCTGGCCCAGGGTGAGGAAGGCCCCCACCCGGTCACCCGGGCCTTCCTCAAACATGACGCCTACCAATGTGGGTACTGCACACCGGGCCAGATCTGTTCCGCGGTGGGCGTGCTGGACGAGATCGAAGCGGGCATGCCCAGCCACGCCACCGATCACCCGAACGCACCGGTGGAGGTCGACGACGCCGAGATCCGCGAACGCATGAGCGGCAACCTGTGTCGCTGTGGCGCCTACCCGGCCATCGTCGCTGCTGTGCGGGAGGCCTCCCGATGAAACCCTTCCGCTACACCCGTGCCCAGACCCCGGCAGATGCCGTGACCGTGGTGGCCAAGGACCCACAGGCCCGCTACCTGGCCGGCGGCACCAACCTCGTCGACCACCTCAAACTCGGTGTGGCCGGCCCCGAGCACATCGTGGACGTGCGTGCGGCCCTGAACACCACCATCGAGGAACTTCCCGATGGAGGCCTGCGTGTTGGTGCGGCCGTGTCCAACAGTGACCTGGCCGCTCACCCGCTCGTGCGACGCCGCTACCCGGCCCTGTCGATGGCCCTGCTCGCCGGGGCCTCCGGGCAATTGCGCAACGCTGCCACCACCGGCGGCAACCTGCTTCAGCGCACCCGCTGTCCTTACTTCCAGAACACCACCACCGCCTGTAACAAGCGCGAGCCCGGCAGTGGTTGTTCGGCCCAGCACGGCCACGGGCGTGACAACGCCGTGCTGGGCACCTCCGAGCAGTGCGTGGCCACCCACCCTTCCGACATGGCGGTGGCCCTGACCGCACTGGGCGCCGAAGTGCGTCTGCTCACTCCCGA
>DXDP01000332.1 GCA_019115445.1 Candidatus Nocardiopsis merdipullorum | reverse complement strand
GAAAGGCAATATTCTATACCGGGAAGAAGCAGAATTCAACATCGCAATGAGACCCCGACGGACGACTTCGCCGTCAACATGGAGCCCCACCATCAATGCACCACATTTGCGCCCACCCAGTGAAATTATCTTCGTCATTTAAAAGAAATTCCAGTGAACTTTATTTGCTTAGTTTAAGCTCAGGATAAATACAAATAAGATGATCTTCGGCAATGTCGTCGATCTCGTTTGAGAAGCGGGAACCCAGCACTGTCCAGCCAGGGCGGCTCCGTGCTCACACTGACGGCGCTCGGCCCTCTGGCTTACCCAAGAGGCAATAGCCACCAAGGTGTTCAGCGGGAGCAACCACTCTGACGTCAGCACCCTCCTTCGTGCCTCGGGCAGGCAAGGGCATGCCTGGGGCGACTGCCCCCAGACCGAAGGTAAACGTGAATAGGTGCAGCGGTCACTTTGCCCACGGAGCCAGCTCGATTCTGCTGTCAGACAGCAGAATCGGCACACTCCACCAGGACCTGGAGGCTACTGCCGTAGTGGTGGGATCTTCTGAGTCCCAGAGGACCGTCCCTTCCCTTTTGAAACTGGTTGCCATCATGACCAGAGCGAGTCTATCCATGTGAGCTTTAAAAGAAAATACCCCCCCAAAAACAGTACTTAGCGTATCCGACCGATGGCGAGGAGTTCTCTTTGGCGCATATTTTTCACACCCGAACGGGCGTCAGTGAATGGAGGAGGAACAAGGCCCGTATTCAACAAAAAAATCCGGCAGCATCATAGCGTCGCAGTAGAACTGCAGGTCATTGGTGTTGTCCACGAGAGGGCGACTGCTCGCCCTCTCTGAACACGAGAAAGTCGCACTCAAATTCGCGTATGCACACACGCGTGGGCAAGGTGCACGCGCCATCGCCACTCTCAGTGACCGGCTCCCTCGGCCACCAGCCGTAAATTACGCCGTAACACCAGCGAGCACGGCTACAGGTCCCAGGGTAAACTCAAGTTTCGTGGTCGCAAAGATTGCCCTGTTCAGGCCGGTCCGCCATCCACAGAAACAGGCACGGAGACCTGTGATCATTGAGGTTTTCTCAGCGAAACACGAACCAGAAATCCGGACCAAGCGTACGAAAGAGACAGAAGCAGACATTGAGGAATCACCCCACACAGACGTGAAGCCCCTGGTAGGACGGTTCTCTTCCACAAGATCGTCCACTGAACCAGAGGCCTCACGTTGGTTCCCTATTCTGCCATGCTCAACGTCCCCCGCCACGTAGTCGAGTTCCTCGCCCGAGCACTCGCCTCCCACCGCAGCATGATCGCCACCCCGCAAGGCTCCCGCGCCCTGAGCCCGTTCCGCCAAGCGCTCTTCGCCCTGCGCCGGTTCCGCGAAGCAGGATCCGTGCACTCCCTGGCCCGCGACGCGGGTATCTCCCAGGCCACCGGCTACCGCTACCTGCACGAGGCCATCGACGTCTTGGCCGAGCAGGCCCCCGACCTGCACCACACCCTCCAACAGTGCCGTGAACAGGGCATGGTGCACGTGATCTTGGACGGCACCCTCATCGACTGCGATCGCGTCGCTGGCACCAACGACAAGGGCAACGACGCCTGGTATTCGGGCAAGGCCAAGTGCTTTGCTGGGAACGTGCAGTTCCTGGCCGCTCCCGATGGCACCCCGCTGTGGGTTTCCGACATCGAGTCCGGATCACGTCATGACCTGACCTGTGCCCGTATCCACGCGCTGCCCGCGCTCTACCCCGCCGCGGCGCAAGGACTGCCCACCCTGACGGACGTGGGCTATCTCGGGGCCGGTATCGGTGTGCACACTCCGCTACGCCCCCACCCCGACATTCCCAGCCCAATGACCAGCGACAACCGTGCTCACAACCGGCTCCTACGCTGCGTTCGTGCTCTGGGCGAACGAGCCGCCGCTGAACTGAAGCAGCGCTGGCGGGCCCTGAAACACATCACGCTGAGCCCTGGCCGGATCGGAGCCATCGCCCAAGCCGCTCTGGTCCTCAACAACGCATAGAAATAGAACTCACTGAGAAAACCTCACTGAGCTTTTTCACCATGAAAGCGCAGGCCACAGCACCGCACTAGTTTCCCCGCGCTCCTTTTGAACAGCAAGGAACCCCAGTCTCAGCCCCGATTCGTCAGGGGACTGATCTCGTCTTCTGATCCGGTACTTCGCCCGTGCTGTCCCTGGTCCGGGCAGGAACGGGCCCTCGCGTGTCGCCGCGGTGTGCGCCGGGCTCCACGAACCCGGCGGCTGCGCTCTCCTTCCTGCTGCTCGTCGGGACGGGAACTGGCCCTCAGGTGGGAGCCGGAAGTTCGGTGAGCTGCCTCCAGCAGGTGGTGAACGCCTGCGCCCAGGGCCAGGTGCGCTCCAGGCGCAAGAACCGGCGGCGGGCGTGGCGGGCCAGGCGTGCGGGCAGGTGGTAGAGACGAAACCGCATGCTCTGCGGCTCCGCTTCGGCGAGATCGTCCTGGTCGTGGAGGGTGAGCAGTCGCAGCCAGGCGTCCAGGTCGCAGGCCAGGTTCGCCGCGAGCATCCACACCTGGTTGACCGTCCAGGATGATGACGGCAACAACGCCAGGCCCATCGCCTTGTTCGTGCGCACCCGATCCTCCACTTCGGCGTGGTCACGGTGCAGCGCGTCCAGGAACTGGACCTGGTGGGAGCCGCGGATGCGGTGCATCCGGCCGATGTCGGTGGCCAGAAACGAATACCGCCACCCGGTCTTGCGCTCCAGCGCGGTGAGCTTCTTGGCGTGGCGGCGGGAGGGGCGCACCCGGCGCACGATCAACCGCATGTTCTCGGGCCAACCTTCGCGGGTGCTGAGCCCGGTGAGTTCGGCGACCTGGTAGCTGTCTTGGACCTTGCCGTCCTGGTCCAGGGCGCTCTCCCACGCGTGCTCGGGCAGGCGGGCGATCGCGGCCTCGTCGGCGTCGGTGATCTTCCATCCGACGGTGAATCGCACCGTCCTGCGGCTGGTGTTGAGCTTGCGCAGGTACTCGAGGAGCTCATGGGTGGCGCCGGCCCCGTCGATGCGCACCAGGATCTTGGCCCGGGCCGGGCCCGGGACCTGGTCCAGGGCCCGGGCCAGGACGCGGATGTGGTCGGCGGCGGTGTTGGCCCCGGCGTTGCCGGGGCGTAGCAGCATGGCCAGACACTCGCCGGTGTTGGCGCACCAGGCGGCCAGGGGGTGGAACCCGAAACTGGACTTGAAGGTGGGGGCGGCCCCTTGCTTGGCGGAGGTGGTGGTGATGATCGTGGCGTCGGCGTCCAGCACGATCCACCCCTTCAAGCACTTGCCCGCGGCGCTTACCTGGGGGAACCCGCCGGGGCGCAGGTGCAGCAGGGTCCATACGTGGCGGCGGATGGCCCGTCGTGCCTTCGTGATCGTGGCCAGGGCTCCTTCGTCCGAGGGCGGCGAGGGTGCGGCGCAGGGTGGAGTCGGAGGCGGGGGTGCCGAACACCGGTTGGTGGTGCAGGCCCAACCGTTCGGCCTCGGACAGGTTGCGCCCTCCCAGGATGATCGCGATGGCTAAGTGGACCAGGGTGGTGGCCCGGTCACGCCAGGCAGTGGTGGTGCTGGTCGGGAGGGCCGCGGCCAGGGCTCGGGTGAGGCCGGTGCGGTCGGCGAGCTTGCGCAGGAGGACGGCTCCGGAGTGTCCGATGAGGTTCTTACCGTCGGCGGTCACGGATAGGTGGTGGTCCCGGGTAGGCTCGTGCACCAGAAAGGTGCTCCTGATTCTGCTGTGGATGTTTCCTCGACAGTCACATCCTTGCAGGTAGGGGCACCTTTCGTGTTGTCAGGGGTTAGCACGGACCAATCCCGCTGAATAACCGGGGTCAGAGGCTCCACATGCCGTTCCACCGTGGCGCTCTACCCCTGCCGCGTCGCACCCTGAACCCGACCGACCGCGCCATCAGCACCCACCACAAGGACACCCGCTCCCGATGGCCGCGAATCAGGGACGGTGACCGTGAGCTCCAGGACGACGTGCCTCTCCGGTCCTTCGACGAGGCACCAGCCGTGGTCGACACCGTCCTGGACGACCGTGACCGGCCACACGTCGTGTGGACCGACCTCCCGGAGAAGGGCACTTCCGGGCCTTGGTGCCCCTTCCGAGCCCGAGTACCTGTTCTCTCGGGAGGCCCACTCCGGCCTCACGGCACGAGCCCGCGCACCGGTCGGTCCAAGGCCGGTGCGCGGCGGATGGTGAGCCTCTGCTGCGCGTGTCTCCAGGGGACGGCGGTGTCGTGCCCTCTCCGAGGAGACAGCGCTCCCTGCCCACATGCTGCACGGCCTGCCGGGAAGAACTCCTCGGCACCATCGATGTGTACGCTCTTACGCGTGAGCATCGACGTACAGTGCCGACCCACGCGAGTCGATCGGCAGGCACGGGTCGCCGGTGCGGCGTTGTTCCTGACGAACGGGGCCCTGTTCGCCAACCTCATTCCCAGATTCCCGGAGATCAAGGCCAACATCGGCATCGAGAACGCGGTGTACGGGCTGGCCCTGGCAGCGTTTCCCACCGGTGCGTTTCTTGCCGGTGTGACCGCGGCGATGTTGGTTCGCCGATTCGGATCGGCGAAGGTGGCCGTGGCGGGCACGGTCCTCATGGGTCTCGGGGCCGTGGTCGCGGGGCTGGCGCCTTCCACCATCGCCTTCATGGTGGGTCTGTTCTTCGCCGGGTCCATGGACGCGATCACCGAT
Organism: Candidatus Nocardiopsis merdipullorum; assembly: GCA_019115445.1. Classification (GTDB taxonomy): domain Bacteria; phylum Actinomycetota; class Actinomycetes; order Streptosporangiales; family Streptosporangiaceae; genus Nocardiopsis; species Nocardiopsis merdipullorum. The sequence continues at coordinate 2,110 of DXDP01000332.1, read as the reverse complement.
GTCGCACAACACGTCCACGGCATGCGTGTGCAACGGCGTTACGGCCGTTCGATCATGAACTTCTTCCACGCGGTGTGGTCCATCGGCGCCATCCTGGGCGGTTCCATGGCCGCCGGTGCGATCACGCTGGGCCTGCCCGTCAGTGCGCACCTGGGCCTTTCCGCCGTGGTCTTCTCGACCGTTTCGGTCATCGCGCTGCGGTTCTGCCTTCCCGGACGTGAAGAGGTGACTGGGGCCAAGGTAGGAACCGACACCGAGAGGCCGCGCACGCCACCGCGTTCTGGCATCAGACCTCGAACCATGCTCATGATCGGGGCTCTGGTCCTGATCGCGGTCGCCGGGACAAGCGTCGAAGACGCCGGTAACTCCTGGGCGTCGCTCTATCTGTCCAGTTCCCTGCAGGCACCCGCCGCGTTGGCCGCGACGGGCTACGTCGCTCTCGTCAGCGGCCAGTTTCTGGGCCGTATCTTCGGTGATCGACTGGTGGACCGTTATGGACAACGCGCCGTTGCGCGAGTGGGCGGTCTGATCACCGCAGTGGGTATGGGGTCGATGTTGGCGTTTCCGACGATTCCGGGAACGGTCCTTGGCTTCGGGCTCGCCGGCCTGGGTGTGGCCACGCTCGTGCTCACCACTTTGAACGAGGCCGATGAGCTTCCCGGTCTGCGCCCCGGGACCGGGCTGACCGTCGTCTCTTGGCTCATGCGCCTGGGTTTCCTGCTCTGTCCGCCCGTCGTCGGACTCATCGCGGACGCCACGGAACTCCGCATCGGCCTGTTGGTCGTCCCGGTCATGGGGGCTCTCGTCATCGTGCTCGCCGGTGTCCTCCGTACCCGCCAGGAGCGGCGCGTGTTCTGAAACACGTACAAAGAGCAGCTCAGGTCATGTTTGCCCCGGCAGCTGCACGGAAGATCAGGGATACGGCACGAACCACGCCGGTCGTCTTCAAAGGAGCCGGGCATGGTCGACGACACTGCTGCCTCGCCGAAGGTACTGGTGGGAATCGACGACTCGTCCACAGCACAGGAGGTGCTGACCCGGGCGGCAACAGAAGCCAATCGGCGGAAGGTGCCTCTGGCCGTGGTGTATGCCCTGTCCGCACCGCTGGGGCGGACAGGGAGCTCCGGGACGACCCGCTCGCCCCCTTCCGACACGGCGGTCGAGCACGCCGAGCACATCCTTGCGGACACGGCCGAACACGTGCGTGCCGAATCGTCCGCTGCGCAGGTGGAAACACTCTTGGCCTTGGAGAATCCTGCTGTCGCCTTGATGAGGCGCTCTGGACCTGAGGATCTGATCGTGGTCGGTTCACGCGGACTGGGTGCGCTGGGCACGGCCTTCCGGAGGTCGGTGAGCGTCCGGTTGGCTTCCCAGGTCACCTGTCCCGTGGTCGTGGTCCACAGTACGCGTGAAAAGAGCCTGGGCGCCGAGCCGAGACGGATCGTAGTGGGAGTGGACGGTTCCGAGCATTCTCAGCGGGCATTGGTGTTCGCCCTAGAACAGGGGGCCAGGTCCTCGGGTGCCTCGCTGGTGGTGGTGAACAGTACGGAGCCTCCCACTCCGTTCGCCGCCCAGTCCCTGATCGCCCTGAGAGGGCAGTATCTGGACAAGTTCCCCGAACACGTGTCGAAGGACCTGGTCATGGACATGGTCGCGCATGCCAAGGAAACCACCGCAGACAACGTCGATATCACCGTGCTCTCAGAGGAAGGCGCCCCGCTGCCATGCGGCAGCGGGGCGCCTTTGCGTTCGTCAATCCGTGTCGGACGGGCCTTCGAGCCGTCTCTGTACCCAGGCCGCGAGCGCGGTACCGGCGGTGGTCACCACGCCGAGTCTGGGCCAGTCGATGATCTCGCCGGGCACGATCTGATCAGTCAGTGACCACGGCGGCGACGGTGACGAGGGCAGTCGACACCGCGCCCTGACGCACGTGTGGCGCATGAACATAAAAAAGACCCCCCGTAGGGGGCCTTTTCGCTGGTGGGCGTACGTGGACTTGAACCACGGACCTCATCCTTATCAGGGATGCGCTCTAACCGTCTGAGCTATACGCCCTCGTTCCGCAAGGAACTCTACCGCATCTCCGAGGGCCGAGCGAACCGGCCGCCAC
>DXDP01000331.1 GCA_019115445.1 Candidatus Nocardiopsis merdipullorum | reverse complement strand
GTCGTGTGCTCCATCGAAAACCTCGACCCCATGGGTGTGCACACCGGCGACTCCATCACCGTCGCCCCCGCCATGACCCTCACCGACCGTGAGTACCAAAAGCTCCGTGACATCGGTATCGCGGTCATCCGCGAGGTCGGCGTGGACACCGGTGGCTGCAACATCCAGTTCGCGGTGCATCCCACCACCGGAAGAATCATCGTCATCGAGATGAATCCCCGTGTGTCGCGCTCCTCCGCGTTGGCCTCCAAGGCCACCGGCTTTCCGATCGCCAAGATCGCCGCGCGGCTCGCCGTGGGGTACACCCTCGACGAGATCTCGAACGACATCACCCGAAGGACCCCGGCCAGTTTCGAACCCGCCCTCGACTACGTGGCGGTCAAGGCGCCCCGCTTCGCGTTCGAAAAGTTCCCCGGGGCGGACCCGGCCCTGACCACCACCATGAAGTCGGTCGGAGAGGCCATGGCGATCGGCCGTTCCTTCCCCGAGGCCCTGCAGAAGGCGATGCGCTCCCTGGAAAAGAGCGGCGTCGGCCTGACCTGGTCCGGTGAACCCGGGAACAAGGACGAGCTGTTGCGCCTGGCCCGGGTCCCGACGGAGTTCCGCCTGCGCCAGGTCCAGCAGGCCCTACGTGCCGGCGCGACCGTCGAGGAGCTGCACACCGCCACAGGGATCGACCCGTGGTTCCTCGACCAGATGCTGCGCCTGGAAGAGATGGCGCGTGTTCTGGCCGAAGAACCCGCACTCGACGCCGAACTGTTGCGCAAGGCCAAGGGTCTGGGGTTCTCCGATGTCCAGATCGGGGAGATCACCGGCAAGAGCGAGGACGTGGTCCGTGAACTACGGCACGCGCTGGGCCTTCATCCCGTCTACCTGACCGTGGACACCTGCGCCGCCGAGTTCCAGGCACGCACGCCCTACCTCTACTCCAGCTACGACCAGGAGACCGAGGTCCCCACCGGGGACAAACCCAAGATCATCATCCTGGGTTCGGGGCCCAACCGCATCGGCCAAGGCGTGGAGTTCGACTATTCCTGCGTGCACGCCTCCTTCGCACTGTCCGAAGCCGGATACGAGACCGTGATGGTCAACTGCAACCCCGAGACCGTCTCCACCGACTACGACACCAGCGACCGGCTCTACTTCGAGCCGCTCACCCTGGAGGACGTTCTGGAGGTCGTGTGGGCCGAACAGGCCACCGGCCCGGTCGCCGGGGTCATCGTGCAACTGGGTGGCCAGACCCCGCTGGGCCTGGCCCGCCGACTCAAGGAAGCCGGGGTACCCATCATCGGCACCAGCCCGGAAGCCATCGACCTGGCCGAGGATCGTGGCGAGTTCGGCAAGGTGCTGGACGGGGCAGGGCTGCCCGCACCCAAGTACGGCACCGCTCACTCCTTCGAGGAGGCCAAGACCGCGGCCGACGAGATCGGTTACCCGGTCATGGTCCGTCCCTCCTACGTGTTGGGCGGACGTGGCATGGAGATCGTCTACAGCGATGAGATGCTCGCCGACTACATCGAACGCAACGCGGAGGTCAGCCCCGAGCACCCCGTGCTCATCGACCGTTTCCTCGACGACGCCATCGAGATCGACGTGGACGCCCTCTACGACGGCCATGACCTGTACCTCGGTGGCATCATGGAGCACATCGAGGAAGCGGGTATCCACTCCGGCGACTCGGCGTGTTCCTTGCCCTCGATCACCCTTGGCAGCGAGGACATCGAACGCATCCGTTACTCCACCGAGGCCATTGCCCGCGGCACCGGAGTACTCGGGCTGATCAACGTCCAGTACGCGCTCACCTCCGGTGTGCTCAACGTTTTGGAGGCCAACCCGCGCGCCTCGCGCACCGTACCGTTCGTCTCCAAGGCCACAGCGGTACCCCTGGCCAAGGCCGCCGCACGCGTCATGGCCGGTGCCACCATCGCCGAGCTGCGTGCCGAAGGCATGCTCCCGGCCGTGGGTGATGGCGGCGACCTGCCCGCGGACGCCCCCGTCTCCGTCAAGGAGGCGGTGCTGCCGTTCAACCGGTTCATCGACAAGGACGGTGAGGGGGTCGACTCCGTTCTCGGCCCCGAAATGCGCTCCACCGGTGAGGTCATGGGTCTGGACACCGAGTTCGGTGCCGCCTACGCCAAGTCCCAGCTGTCGGTGTACGACACCCTGCCCACACAGGGCAAGGTGTTCGTCTCGGTCGCCAACCGGGACAAGCGGTCGATGATTTTCCCGGTCAAGCGCCTGGCCGACCTCGGCCTCGAAATCCTGGCCACCGAGGGCACAGCCGTGGTGCTGCGTCGCAACGGTGTGCGCGCCCAGGTCGTACGCAAGCACAGCACGGGCACCGGTCCCCAGGGCGAATCGACCATCGTTCAGCTCATCCACTCCGGTGAGGTCGATCTGATCGTCAACACCCCGTTCGGCAGCGCTGGGCAGGCCGGTCCACGTCTGGACGGGTACGAGATCCGGACCGCATCCATCCTGCGTGGTGTTCCCAGCGTCACCACCGTGCAGGGACTGGCGGCCGCGGTCCAGGCCATCGAGGCCCGGGTACGCGGGGACGTGGGAGTTCGTTCTTTGCAGGAGCATGCCAACGCCCTCACGGCGGGTCGAGACACACAATAGGGTGAGGGGAGCTCGCAGTGTCCGAGGCCGGCAGGGGCCGAGGGACACGCGAGACTTGTGAACCAATGGAGTGCGGGCGCCGCGGACTCGTCCGGGGCGCCCTGCGCAGCCCCGGGTGAGAGAGGTCTCCACACCAACATGAGCGACAACGGACCGGTACAGATCAGGTGTCCTGTGCTGAACGTGCGCAAGGTGGATGCCTACTACGCCATCACCGTCGTCGCTCCGGGAATCGCCGAGCGGTTCCGCGCAGGTCAGTTCGTGTCGGTGGCGGTCGGTGGTGAACACCCCAGCACGGTGCTGCGCAGACCCTTTGCCGTTCACGACGTCAAGCCCGACCACGGGGGCACCGTGGAGTTCCTCTTCTCCGTCCGGGGCACCGGAACCACTTGGCTGTCCGAACGGCGTTCACAGGACCTGCTGGACGTGGTCGGCCCATTGGGTCGACCCTTCCCATTACCACGCGATCCCGTCAACTGCGTGCTCGTGGGTGGAGGTTCCGGCTGCGCACCACTGTTTCCCCTGGCACAATCCCTGCGCAGACGCGGCTGTCGGGTGGACTTCGTTCTGGGAGCGGCTTCCGCTGATCGGGTGTTCAGCGCCATCACCGCCCGACGGGTCGCAGAGACGGCCACGTTCACCACCGACGACGGATCCTTCGGGGTCCGAGGCCGGGTCACCGACGTGCTCGGCCGAATCATCGAGGATTGCCGCAGCGACGCCGTGTACGCGTGCGGGCCCATGCCGATGCTGCGATCGGTCACCACGGTCTCGATCGCCCACGGTCTTCCTGTACAGGTCTCCGTGGAGGAGACCATGGCCTGCGGCACCGGGATATGCATGACGTGCGTGGTCCCGGTCGTGGGGGAGGACGGCATCACCCGCATGGTCCGCTCCTGTGTGGACGGTCCGATCTTCCGAGGTGAGCAGGTGCGCTTCGACGACGTGGGATCGATCCCCTTCGACGCGTTGGGCGCTCCGGGATGGAAGGGCGCAGGAGCGAGCCGCGGCACCGAAGCAGTCCGGGACAGCGCCTGAGACGGGCATCGTCCACGAAATGACCGAGTGGTGAGGTTGAACGCAGATCTCAGGACCCGGCTGGGTGGCTTGGAGCTGCCCAACCCCGTGGTGACGGCGGCCGGCTGTGCCGGCGCGGGCCGTGAACTGGCCCAATTCTTCGACATCTCCTCCATCGGAGCTGTGACGACCAAGTCGGTGATGCTGGAACCACACGCGGGCAAACCCGCACCGCGCATGGCCGAGACGCCCAGCGGCATGCTCAGTGCCACGGGCATGCAGGGCCCCGGTGTGGACGTATTCCTCCAGCGCGACCTTCCGTGGCTGTTGGCCAGAGGTGGGCGGGCGATCGTGTCGATCGCGGGATCGAGCCCGGGGGAATTCGGTGAGCTGGCTCGACGGATCTCCGAGGCGGAAGGGGTCAGCGCGATCGAGGTCAATCTCTCCTGTCCGGACCCGTCCGACCCGTCCGGACGCCACTTCGCCGACGACGCGGCGCAGGCCGCGGCCGTGGTGCGGACGGTCTGCTCACACACGCGCTCGGGCCTGCCCGTGCTGGCCAAACTGGCCGCTGACGTCCCGGACCTGGTGGGGTTGGCGACCGCATGCGCCGAGGCCGGGATCGACGGACTGTCCATGATCAACACCGTGCGGGGCATGGTGGTGGACGTCCACACCTTGCGACCGACTGTGGCCGGGGGCATGGGTGGCCTGTCGGGGCCTGCGCTTCGTCCCCTGGCAGTGGGGTGTGTGTACCGGGTGCACGAGGCTCTGCCCGAGGTGCCCATCATCGGCATGGGAGGGGTCCACAGCGGTGACGACGTGATGGAGTTCATGGCAGCGGGGGCGAGCGCGGTCGCGGTCGGGACGGTGAACTTCTCCGACCCGTCGGCGTGTGCCCGAGTGCTCCGGGAGTTCACCGAAATGTTGGACGCTCGGGAGATCTTCCGTGCTGCGGACGTCGTGGGTGTCGCCCACAGGGTGGGAAACGGCTCGTGATTGCTCGAACACTCGACGGACATCGCCCCTGACCGGCCTGAACGGCCTTCAGATGGCGCTGTGCGACCACGTGGCCCTTCCCCGTGGTCGATGGTTGGGTGAGCCGAGGGACGCGCGGCCACGGCCACGTGGGGCGACGTTACGGGGAAGTGACACACAAGGTGCGCATGAAGCGCCCCGTCCGGGGAATCGCACACCGTGGTGGTGTGCACATGACAGTGAACGTGCACCGTCCGGCAGATGTGCTTGCGAGCACGGCCGGACGCTGCTCACACCGGGTGAATCCGGTGGCACACGATGGGAGAGACCGATCATGACCGCGCTTTCTGCGCCCATAGCCGTTGCGATCGACACCGAGGAGATCGAGACGGCGGCAACGTGGGCATCAGCGGTCGCGCCGCACGTTCGCATGGTCAAAGTGGGACTGGAACTGTATCTGCGCCACGGCCCGGAGGTCGTCGGCGCGGTGCGCGGGGCGAAGGGGGTCGGGGTTTTCCTCGACCTGAAACTGCACGACATCCCGGCCACGGTCGCGGGTGCTGCGAGCAGTGTCGCCGGCCTCCGGCCTTCCGTCCTCACTGTGCACGCGGGTGGCGGGGCGGACATGGTCAGGGCCGCGGTGGAAGCCGCGCCCGAGACCAAGATCGCCGCGGTGACGGTGCTCACGTCGATGGGCGAGGCGGAGTTGGAGCAGGTGGGGCTGCTCGGACCGCCGCGTGATGCGGTGCGTCGTCTGGCGGTGTTGTCGGTGGAGGCGGGCGCACAAGCGCTGGTGTGCTCGCCCCACGAGGTGACACTGCTTCGCTCGGAGGTCGGTCCCGACATCACCCTCATCACGCCGGGTGTACGCCCGGCGGGGGCGGACAAGGGTGATCAGTCGCGGGTGGCGACCCCTGAGGAGGCCATCGAGGCGGGCGCGGATCTGTTGGTCATCGGCCGCCCTATCACCCGGGCAGCGGATCCCGGTGCGGCTGCGGCCTCCATCGCGGCGGCCGTTCGTCGGGCCGGGGTCCGCGGCTAGGTCGTGTTTTTTGCATCATTTCGGGCTTGCGACCGCCAGGCTGCCTCTCGCTGCGCCTCTGCGCTCGTGAAGCACGACCAGGCTGAACTTCGCACATCGTCTTGCGAGAGATTGCCTGGACGGCCGCTCGCATCGGTCGGCGCAAGCGCCGAGCCAACCGAAAGCCTTCTCAAAACACTCCCCGGACATACTTGCGGGCGCTCAGGGCGCCCGTGGTGATCGCTCCGGTCCTTTTCCGGCCCCG
>DXDP01000330.1 GCA_019115445.1 Candidatus Nocardiopsis merdipullorum | reverse complement strand
GGCAAGGGAATCATCCTACCTTCCACGGGCAAAGGTGAGGACCTCCTCCAAGGCCCGCAGAACAGAGCTTCCGGGAGTTTTTCGTCGTCCACGTCAAGGATGGGCCGGGCTCTGTGCCAAGGCCAGGGCGACGGTGAACAGCAGACCGAAGACCATCTGCAGCCTGCCGGTCTCACCGAGGCCGAGGACCAGGTCGCGGCCCACCTGGTCACCGAGCACCCGACGCAGCGGGGGCACGGCCAGGGGCACGGACAGCAGGACCAGCGGCACCCACCAGGACACCCAGGTCAGCACGAGGGCCACCACGTAGGAACCCACGATCATGCTCGCGTACAGCCTTCGGGTCCCGGCCGCGCCGATCCGGACCGCCAGGGTGATCTTGCCGGTCTCCTCGTCGGTCGGGATGTCGCGCAGGTTGTTGATCACCAGTACCGAACACGACAACAACCCCACCGGGAGCGAAGCCACCCAGGCCTGCCAGGGCGCCGATCCCAGTTGCACGAAGACCGTGCCCACCACGGCCGCCACCCCGAAGAACACGAACACCGAGACCTCACCCAGGCCTCGGTAGCCGTAGGGGCTGCGCCCACCGGTGTAGTACCAGGCGGCGGCGATCGCGGCGGCACCGAGCAGCAGCAACCACCACGAGGTGGTCGCCACCAGGACCAGGCCGATCACCCCGGCGAAGGCGAAACTGCCCAGCGCGGCTGCCAGCACCTGTCCCGGGCGGGCCAGACCGGTCGCGGTCAACCGGGTCGGTCCGGTGCGTTCCTCGGTGTCGGTGCCCTTGATCCCGTCGCTGTAGTCGTTGGCGAAGTTCACCCCGATCTGAAGTGCCAGCGACACCATCAGGGCCGACAGTGCCTTCCACCACACGAACCCGTCCAGGGAGAAGGCCAGTGCGGTACCGACCGCCACTGGAACGATCGAGTTCGGAAGCGTGCGGGGACGCAACCCCAAGACCCATTCATCGACCGTGGCCACGCGCCGGTCCTCCAGTTCGAGACAGGGTGCGCGTCGCACACCGGAACAACTACCTCACATTAGGGCATGTCCACAGATGTCCGGAGTCTGCCCGAGTCATGCCGAATGCACCCTATGGGGAGATGGCGGCGTGCAGACGCACCATGGGCAGGATCGTGCCCATGTCGATCTCCCGACGCGCGCCGTCGGCCTGCCACCCGGCTTCCTCGAAAAAGGTACGCAGTGCGTTGTCGGCCTCGGGTGTCCACACGTGCACCGTGGAAAAGCCGTCCTCGACCAGATGATCCACGCACGCGTTCACCAGACGGCTGCCGTGACCTTGCCGGGTGCGTTCGGGATCCACGTGCAACGCGAAGATCTCGGAGTCCGTGGCCGGCCACAGGTCCGGATCACCCGCGGGCCCCAGAGCCGCAAAACCGGTCACCGTGCGCTTGCCGTCGATCTCGTCGGTGGCCACCACAAGACGGTGGCGCGACGTGGGCGGTGACTCCAAAGCAGTGGTCCACTGTTCCCGGAATTGTTCCCGGGCCTGGTCCGAAGCCATCTCACGGGTCACCTGATCGGGCAGGAGGTCGCCGTACACCGCCCGCCACGAGACCACTTGGAGGTCGACCACGGTCTCCACATCGGTGATGCGGGCGGGCCTGACGAACTGGGCACTGGACACGGTGGGCCTCCTGAAGGGGCAGGGCCTTGGCGGTTCGATGTACTCGACGACACCGGAGTTTCCGGAGCTTGCCCCGGCATGGGAACATCTACGTCGTGAGCCTCATTATCAGAGTTATCGTGAACGCACTGGCCCTTTGGGCGGCTGTTCTCCTGATCGACGGTATCCACGTCGACACCCAGGACACGACCGGCCAGATTCTCGTCTACCTCGCGGTCGGCGCGATCTTCGGCGTGGTCAACGCGGTCATCAAACCGATCGTCAAGACGGTCGGGTGCATGTTCTACGCTTTGACCCTGGGCCTGATCGGCCTGGTCGTGAACGCACTCCTGTTCTTGCTCACAGGTGTGATCGCGGAGCTGCTCGACATCCCGTTCCGGATCGACGGTTTCTGGGATGCCTTCTTCGGCGCGATCGTCGTCGCCGTGGTCAGCTTCCTGATCAGTATTTTCCTGCCCGACGGCAAGAAGAACGAGTAGCGCCGACAGGTAGCCTCGAGGATTCGACCCCGACCCACCGCCACCCCACTGAACCGGGGTGGTGCCCGGGTCCGGCCGAGTGGTGCGGGCCCGGGACGGGTAGGTTCACATTCCACGCCCCCACCTCGACCCACGAGGACGGGGCCCGGCCCAGTGGCCGAAGAAAACTTCGCCCCGCACGACTTTTGCGGACGGGGCACCGGAGGACTTTCCCGTGACCGGAAAAGCAGGACCGGTCACGGCGGCGGCCCGCAGTACCGCCTTGCCGTACGTGTTCGACACGAACGGCCACAGCACATCAACAGTTCCACGAACACCGAGAGGAGGAGGGGCTGATCGAGGACCCCGCCCCGGCGGCGGTCCTGAGCCTTTCACAGCTATGGTCGAAAACCAGAACCGCCCGTTCGGAAAGATGCTGACCGCGATGGTCACCCCCATGCTCGAGGACGGTGAACTCGACTACGAGGGCGCCGCCAGGCTCGCCACCTACCTGGTCGACGAGCAGAACAACGACGGTCTCATCATCAGCGGGACCACCGGAGAATCACCCACCACCAGCGACGACGAGAAGGAACGTCTGCTGCGTGCCGTGGTCGAGGCCGTCGGTGACCGGGCCACCATCGTCGCCGGGGTGGGCACCAACGACA
>DXDP01000329.1 GCA_019115445.1 Candidatus Nocardiopsis merdipullorum | reverse complement strand
ACGCCTGTGCGGACGGAAGACCACAGGATGCGGTCACGATGGCCCGAGCCGCCTCCCGAGGCCGCCCGGTCCTTCGGGCCGAGGACGCGTGGCCGGTCGAGCCGGTCCAACTCTCCACGGGCCCCGAGGAACCGGTCCTGGTCTGTTTCCCGTCACTGGTCATGACCTCAGGAGCGCAGGAGTTCGCCCGGTTCGCCGCACAGTTGCGAGGCCGACGACGGGTACACGTCCTTTCCGCTCCGGGGTTCCTCGCCGAGGAAAAACTGCCCGCCGACCGCGGGGTCTTCGTCAGCGGTCAGGCGGACGCCGCGCTCCGCGCCGCGGACGGGGCACCGCTGATACTGGTGGGACGGTCATCGGGCGGCTGGGCGGCACACGCCGTGGCCGAAGAACTGCACCGTCGCGGCCGTACCCCCTCGGGGCTGATACTGCTGGACACCCCGCTCCCGGGTGAACCGGGGGTGTTGCCCTTGGTCGCCGCCGCATTGCCGATCGTCACCGAGTCGGTGATGGCGCGCGCCGGGGAGTACGAACTCCTCGACACGGCACGGCTGACCGCCATGGGTGGCTACCTCGGACTGTTCGCCGACTGGCGCCCCGCCCCTTTGCCGATCCCGATCACCCAGGTCTGCCCGAAGGAACCGGTCCGCATCCCCTCGGGTGAGGTACTCGAAACGGGTTGGCAATGGCCCGGCCAGGCGGAACACCTCAAGGTTCCGGGGGACCACCTGACCATGTTGGAGGACCACGCCACGAGCACGGCCGAGGCCGTGGAGGACTCCCTCGGTGGTACTTCACTCACCTGACCACCAGGGAAAGGAAGAGCGCAGACAGCGCCGACATGGCGCTCTTGTGCCGTGCCATGAAGACATGAGTGCTGAAGCAAAGGACAGAGACGAGTTGCCCATGACCGAGGCCCGGAACCACTTCTCGGAGCGTGTCGCCCGAGTTCACCACAGCGGTGACGGCCGGGCACACGAGTGGAACACCACGGCGCGTTCGGCTGTTGACATGTCCAGGAGCACCCCCGAACCCCGCACTGCCGGGACAACCGGTTGCCGAGCCTTCTACCCTTGACTACTGATGAGCACCACGACCGCACCCACCGAGGGCACGCCCGCGAACAAGCGCATCGGCGCGCTCCGCGCCCGGTTGCGCGACCTCATGCCCGCAGACCGACACCGCCTGCGCAGACGCCTCGACGGACTGGAGAAGATCCGAGACGAGCGCCGCAAGGACTCGGTGCTGAAACAGATCGGCCAGGACGTCGACGAGGCCGCGCTGCGGGTGGAGCTGCGCAAGGAGTCCGTCCCCGAACTGCGCTACCCCGAAGAACTGCCGGTCAGCACCCGACGGGACGACATCGCCGAAGCCGTCCGCGACAACCAGGTCGTGATCGTCGCCGGTGAGACCGGTTCCGGCAAGACCACCCAGCTGCCGAAGATCTGCATGGAGCTGGGACGCGGTGTCATGGGCACCATCGGGCACACCCAACCCCGCCGTCTGGCGGCCCGCACCGTCGCCGAACGCATCGCCGACGAGGTCGGCACCCCCTTGGGCGAGACGGTCGGCTACAAGGTGCGCTTCACCGACTCCTCCAGCAGCAACACGCTCGTCAAGCTCATGACGGACGGCATCCTGCTGGCCGAGATCCAACACGACCGGATGTTGCGCCAGTACGACACGCTCATCATCGACGAGGCCCACGAACGCAGCCTCAACATCGACTTCCTGCTCGGCTACCTCAAACAGCTCCTGCCCAAGCGGCCGGACCTGAAGATCATCATCACTTCGGCGACCATCGACCCCGAACGTTTCTCCCGCCACTTCGACGACGCACCCATCGTCGAGGTGTCCGGCCGCACCTACCCGGTGGAGGTACGCTACCGGCCCATCGGCGAGGAGAACCTCGATCCCGAGGAAAGCGGCGGCCGTAAGCCGTCCTCCGGGGGTGGTGGGCCTGCGGGTGGAGAACGCAACCAGGGTGGCGACCCCGATGGTGACCAGACCCAGGCCATCCTCGAGGCCGTGGACGAACTCTCCCGGGAAGCCCCCGGTGACGTCCTGGTGTTCCTCAGCGGCGAACGCGAGATCCGGGACACCGCCGAGGCCCTGGAGAAGAAGAAACTTCCCCACACCGAGATCCTTCCGCTGTACGCGCGACTGTCGGCCGCCGAACAAAAACGCGTGTGGACCTCCCACAGGGGCCGCCGCATCGTGCTGGCCACCAACGTCGCCGAGACGTCCCTGACCGTGCCGGGCATCAAGTACGTCATCGACCCCGGCACCGCCCGCATCTCCCGGTACAGCCACCGCACCAAGGTGCAACGCCTACCCATCGAAGCGGTCTCGCAGGCCTCCGCCAACCAGCGCAAGGGCCGCTGTGGCCGCGTGTCCGAGGGCATCTGTATCCGCCTGTACTCCGAAGAGGACTTCCTGTCCCGCCCCGAGTACACCGACCCGGAGATCCTGCGCACCAACCTGGCCTCCGTCATCCTCCAGATGGCCTCCCTCGGCCTGGGGGACGTGGCCGCGTTCCCCTTCGTGGACGGCCCCGACCACCGCCAGATCAAGGACGGTGTCAACCTCCTCGACGAACTGGGTGCCCTGCAGCCCGACACCTCCGCCGGCAAACGACGCCTGACCAAGATCGGCCGCAACCTGGCCCAGCTCCCCGTCGATCCCCGACTGGGCCGCATGATCCTGGAAGCAGAAAAACGCGACTGCCTCGGCGAGGTCCTGGTCATCACCTCCGCACTGTCCATCCAGGACCCCCGTGAACGCCCCGCCGACAAACAACAGCAGGCCCAGCAGGCCCACGCCCGGTTCGCCGAGAAGGAATCGGACTTCCTCGCCTACCTCAACCTGTGGAACCACCTGCAGACCAAGCAACGCGAACTGTCGGGGAACAGGTTCCGCAGACTGTGCCGCGAGGAATACCTCAACTACCTGCGTGTACGCGAATGGCAGGACATCCACGGCCAGCTCAGACAGGTTCTGCGCCAGATGGACATCTCCGTACCCCGCCCCCGTGAGGCCGCGGCCGACCCGCGCTCGGTACACATGTCCCTGCTCGCCGGGTTGCTCTCCCACGTCGGACTCAAGGACCCCGAAAAACACGAATACCTGGGTGGACGCGGCGCACGCTTTGCGATCTTCCCCGGCTCGGCGTTGTTCAAGAAACAACCCCGCTACGTCATGGCCGCCGAACTGGTGGAGACGTCCAAACTGTGGGGCCGCATGGTCGGCAAGATCGAACCCGAGTGGGCCGAAGAACTCGCCGGCGACATCGTCAAACGCAACTACAGCGAACCACACTGGGAACGTCGACGCGGCGCCGTCATGGCCTACGAACGGGTCACTCTGTACGGGGTGCCGATCGTCGTCCAACGCAAGGTCCCCTACGGCAGGATCGACCCGGAACTGTCCCGGGAACTGTTCATCCGCCGCGCCCTGGTCGAAGGCGACTGGGAGACCCGCCACCACTTCTTCCACGACAACCGGGAACTCCTCGACGAGGTCGAGGACCTGGAGCACCGGGCCCGCCGCCGCGACATCGTCGTCGACGACGAGACCCTCTTCCAGTTCTACGACGCACGCATTCCCGATCGGGTCGTGTCCGCGGCACACTTCGACTCCTGGTGGAAGAAGGCCCGCCGCACCGAACCCGAGCTCCTCGACCTGACCCGTGAGGACCTCATCAACGACGGGGTCGACACCGTCAGCGAGGACGAATACCCCAACGCCTGGCGCCAGGACGAGTTCGCCTTCCCACTCACCTACCAGTTCGAGCCGGGCAGTGACTCCGACGGCGTGACCGCGCACATCCCCGTCAAGTACCTCAACCAGGTCGACAACACCGGCTTCGACTGGCAGATCCCCGGTCTGCGCGACGAGCTGGTCACCGCTCTGATCCGATCCCTACCCAAACCGTTGCGCCGCAACTTCGTGCCGGTGCCCGACAACGCCGCCCACGCCCGAGGTGGCCTGGACCCCCAGGACGGGTCCTTGCCCGAGGCCCTGGCCGCCGAACTCACCCGCATGTCCGGTGAACGCATCAATGCCTCCGACTTCGACCTGGAACGTGTCCCCGACCACCTGCGCCTGACTTTCCGGGCCGTGGACGACCGCAACCGCACCCTGGCCGAATCCAAGGACCTGGAGAAACTGCGGGCCAAACTCAAACCACGCCTGCGTGAGGCCATCGCCACCGAGGCCAAGGGCGTGGAGAAGAAGGGCATGACCTCCTGGGACTTCGGTCCGTTGGAACAGACCTTGGAACGCAAGGCCCTGGGACCCAACGTCAAGGGATACCCGGCCCTGGTCGACGAGGGTGACAGTGTCGCCATCCGTATCTTCGACACCGCCGCCGAGCAGCGCGCCGCCATGCGCGTCGGTACCCGCCGTCTGTTGTTGCTCACCCTGCCGTCCGTGGCGCACGCGGTCAGCAAGTCGCTCAACAACCCCGACAAGCTGGCGCTGGCCGACAACCCGCACGGTTCGGTGAAGAAGATGCTCGCCGACGCCGAGTCCGCCGCCGTCGATCACCTCCTGGCCCGCGAGGGTGGGCCGGTGTGGAACGCCGAGGACTTCGCCGAACTCGCCGAACGTATCCGCCCCGACCTGGGGGATGCCCTCACCGAGGTCCTGGACAAGGCCTCCCGGGTGCTCGTGCTGTGGCGCAAGGTCACCAAGAAGGTCAGGGGCACCACGTCCTTGGCCGTGCTGCCGTCCCTCAACGACGTGCAGGGCCAGCTCGGTGACCTGGTCAAGGATGGTTTCCTCACCGAAACCGGTCTGTCGCGCCTGGACGATGTGCACCGTTACCTGCGGGGTGTGGAACAGCGCCTGGACAAGCTGCCGGAAAACCCGCGCCGCGACCAGGTCAACATGGCCAAGATCGAGCAGATGCGTCAGGCGGTCCGCCAGGTCCACGGCAGGCTCGCCCCGGGCCGGTCCGCCGACCCGGACGTGGTCGAACTGCGTTGGATGTTGGAGGAGTACCGCATCAGCCTGTTCGCCCAGGAGTTGCGCACGGCCTACCCGGTTTCGGACAAACGCATCCTGAGGGCGATCGAGGCCGTCAAGGCGGCGGGCAAGAAGTGAGGGCCGGCGGTCCTTCGGGGCGGGCCTGTACCATGCGCAGTGGTATAGACCACGCAGCCGCAAGGAAACGAGGTGCCCGGTGGGCGTTGTGGAAAATGCAACGGACGAGCGGCGGCTCCTGTACGTGGGTACTTACACCCCCGACTCCGAACCACCGGGGGAGGGCGAAGGTATCCACTGCGTCCGGTTCGACCCAGAAACCGGCGAGTTCACCGACGGGGGAGTGGCGGCCAAGGCCACCGGCCCGTCGTTCCTGGCTCTGAAGGAGGACCCGCCCACGCTGTACGCGGTCAACGAGCGTACCCAGGGCACCGTCACCGCTTTCCGGATCGACGGCCGAAGCCAACTCACCGAGCTGACTCAGGTACCCACCGGTGGCGGGTCCCCCTGCCATGTGGCCACCACCGGCTCCGAACTGGCGGTGACCAACTACGCCAACGGGGTGGCGACCGTCTACGAACTCTCCGAGGACGGCACGATCGGCAGGCCGACGGAGTCCACACACACCGGGAGTGGCCCGGTCACCGACCGCCAGGACGGCCCGCACGCGCACAGCGTCACCGCCCCCGACCGGCACCATCTCCTGGTGGCGGACCTGGGCACCGACGAGCTGCGTGTCCTTCGAGCGGGCGAGCAGATCGGCACGGTCACGCTGCCCGCGGGGACGGGCCCACGCCACATGGCGGTGTGGGGCAAGTACGTGTACGTGGCCGGTGAGCTGGATTCACGGGTACACGTGGTGCGCTGGGACGAGACCGCCGGTACCGGCGAACACCTCGGCTCGGTCCACGCCACCGGTGAGGAGGCGGCGGGCAAGAACTTCCCCGCCGAGATCCTCTTCCACAAGGGGTACGTGTACATGTCCAACCGGGGAACCGATGCGATCGCCACCTTCGCACTCCGTGACGAGGGGGCACGCCTGGAGCACATGGCCAACACCCCCGTCGGTGCGTGGCCGCGCCACTTCACCGTGGTGCGGGGACACAGGGAGGAACCCGACCACCTGGTCGCCGCCGCCCAGAACGGTGACTTCCTGATGTCACTGCTCATCGACCCCGCCACCGGTGTGCCCACCGACACCGGTCACCGCCTGAAGGTCCCCGCACCGGTGTGTGTGCTGCCCGTTCCCCTCCGACGTATCCGCCGCGCGGAGGCCGCCACGCCATGACCGTGCAGGCCGCAGGAGACCTGCGACCAAGATTCCTGTAGTGCCACCGGCCCGGGTGCGTGAACGTGCGGCACGGGCGGCCGGGCCGGTGGCGGAAGCCGGCGGCCCGGCCGTTGCGGAACGGGTCGCTGTGTAACGGGCCCACCGCAACCGTTGGAGGCGCTCCCAGGGCGTCGATGCCCTGTCCCTCGTGCTGGACGCTGTGCACCTGGCGATGCCGCAGTCACGTCCTGACCCTGAATCACCTTTCCCGGCGTGCCCTCTGCCTGGACCCTCACTCCTGACAGAGAATGTGCCCGGCCGCCCTGATCACGGGGAGGAATGAGGAAAGGACGCACCGTGCCCGACGCCAGAGCCGCAGTGGTCCACCCAGGCAGTGGAACATTCACCTGGGAAGACGTCCAGCTGGAGGACCCACGCCCCGACGAACTCCTGGTCCGCGTGGTCGGTACCGGGATCTGCCACACCGACCTGGCCACCCGCGACGAACACCTGCACACACCCATGCCCGCCGTGCTCGGTCACGAAGGGGCCGGTGTGGTGGAGGTCGTCGGTGACGGGGTCGTCGACGTGGCCCCGGGCGACAAGGTCCTGCTCTCCTTCAGCTCCTGCGGACACTGCAGTGCCTGCCTGCACGGGCACCCCGCCTACTGTGTGAACTTCATCCCGATGAACTTCGACGGTGCCCGCCCCGACGGCACCACCCCCATCCGGTCCGCATCGGGTGAACCGCTCGGTGGGCGCTTCTTCGGACAGTCCTCCTTCGCCACACGCTGCATCGCCCATGTGCGTAGTGTCGTGCCCGTCGAGGCCCTGGACGAGGACGAACTCGCGCTGCTGGCCCCCATCGGTTGCGGGGTCCAGACCGGTGCGGGCGCCGTCCTCAACGAACTGGCCCCCGGCACGGGTGACACCATCGCCATCTTCGGGGCGGGCGCGGTGGGCCTGTCCGGTGTCATGGCGGCCGCCCTCACCCCCGCCGAACACATCATCGCCATCGACATCGTGCCCTCCCGATTGGACCTGGCCCGAGAACTCGGCGCCACACACGTCATCAACGGCAAGGAGGAAGACACCGCCGAACGCCTGGCCGACATCACCAAGGGCCGAGGTCTCACCCACGCCCTGGAGAGCAGTGGTGTGCCCGCCCTGTTGCGTCAGGCCACCGACGCCCTGGCGGTGGGTGGTTCGGTGGCCGTGGTCGGGGCTCCACCCGTGGGCACGGACGGCACCTACGACGTCAACTTCCTGCTCAACGGGCGCAGCATCAAAGGGGTCACCGAGGGCGACAGCGACCTGGTGGACTTCGTCCCGGAGCTGGTTCGCCTGTACCGGGCCGGAAGGCTTCCTTTCGACCGGATGGTCCGTACCTACACCCCCAATCGGATCGAGGAGGCCGCTGCCGACGCCGCCGAGGGCCGTGTCCTCAAACCGCTACTGCGCTTTTGAGTCGAAACCGGGTGTTCGAGGAGCAGTCGAGCAGAAGTTCGCCGGATGTACGGGAGCAAAGACCTCATGAACGACACCACCGACGAGCAGACACAAACTCTGCTCATCCTCGGCGCGGGCGGGGACCTGACCACGAGATTGCTCCTTCCGGGGCTGGGGGGTCTTGTCGCCACCTCCTCGATGGATGACCTTTTTCTCGTCGGTAGTGGCCGAAACGAAGAAAGTGACCAGGGGTGGCAAGAGACCGTCGCCCGAGCATTCGCGGACGGTGACGCAAGCGGACCGGCCGTCGACACCGTCGTCCGCAACGCGCGCTACATGGTCGCCGATGCCACCGACAGCGATGACCTGCGTCGCCTGCTCGATCACTGCCGGGGCCGCATCACCCTCTACTTCGCACTCCCACCGGGGGTCATGGTCGAAAGCTGCCGGGCCCTGGCTCGGATCGGGGTGCCACAAGATACGCGCCTGGTACTGGAAAAGCCTTTCGGTACCGACCGGGCAAGTGCCGTGGCGTTGAACGAGTTGCTGCACCAGTTGGTCCCCGAGGAGCGCGTACACCGCGTCGACCACTTCCTCGGCATGTCGACGGTACTGAACATCCTCGGTGTCCGGTTCGCCAACCGGGTGATCGAACCTCTGCTCACCGCCGAACACGTCCACGCGGTCGAGATCGTGTTCGACGAAACCCTCGGCCTGGAGGGCCGCGCCGGTTTCTACGACGTGACGGGCGCCCTGCGCGACATGGTCCAAAGCCACCTGCTGCAGGTCCTGACGTTTGCGGCGATGAGCCCGCCGAGCACGCTGGAAGCACTCGACGTACGCGACGCCAAGGCGCAGATACTGCGAGCCACACGTGTGTGGGGCGACGACCCCGAAAGGTTCAGCCGTCGCGCCCGTTACACCGCCGGCACGGTCGGTGGTCGCTCACTGCCTTCCTACGTCGACGAAGAAGGCATCGACCCGACAAGACAGACCGAAACCTTGGCGGAGGTGGTGTTCGAGGTCGACACCTGGAGGTGGGCCGGGGTGCCGTTCCGTGTCCGGACGGGGAAGGCGATCGGCTCGCCTCGACAAGAGGTCCTCTTCCGGTTCAAGGCACCCCAACGCGTCCCTTCCGGGCTCACCGGTGACTGCGCCGAGAACCAGCTGCGTATCGGTCTTGACGCTCGACGTCTGCAGTTGGGACTCAACGTCAACGGACCGGGGGACCCGTACGACGTTTCACAGGTGACCCTCGACACGAGTTTTGGTGCCGGTCACCTGCTCGAGTACGGCGAAGTGCTCCGGGGTGTCCTGCTGGACGAAAAACCACTGTCGGTGCGCGGCGACATGTCGGTCGAGTCGTGGCGCATCATCGAACCCGTGGTGGAGGCAT
>DXDP01000328.1 GCA_019115445.1 Candidatus Nocardiopsis merdipullorum | reverse complement strand
TCGTGGATGCTGATGCGAGATTCCCAGGGTGGCCCGTCGACACTGGAGCAGATGCTGAATCGGAGCATCGCCCCACAGGCGGTGCCGAAGTTGCTGGCCGTGGGACTGACGCTCTCCACCGGGCTGAGCCTGATCGGTGGGTTCGGCTGGGGGACCATGGTCATGGCCACACCGCTGGTCCTGGGGCTCCTGGCCGCACGTAATCGCGGGGTCGACCTACGGTCGGCGTTCCTGTCCTTGCGGGAGGAGTTGCGCGGTGCGGAGCCACCTCCGACACCTTCTTCCCCCGGCCCGTCCCCGACCTACTACAACCCGGCGCAGCCGTGGGTGTCCGCCGGCTCGGGGCCGGTGGATCTGGCGGTGGTCGCGGAGCGAGGAGCTTCCGACGACTTCGAGGGCGAAGAGGACGAGGACGACGAGGTCGACGAGGGGTGGGGGTATCGGGAAAGCGGGTCGGGGGACGAGCCCAGAAAGAGGAAGAAGCCCAAGGAGACCGGCTGCAAGGGCTTCTCCCTCGCGGGGGCAGCGTTCTGGACGATCGTCGTCGGCTTCGTGATCGCGCAGGCCATGGTCTTTCGTGAGGGCCCCCAACTCTGGAGCGCCCGGACGGCGGAACTGTTGGTCGGTCCGGAGACAGGGGTGTACTTCCTCGCCGCCGCGCTGGGGGTCGTTGGTCTGTTCGCCGTGGTGGGTACACGGTGGGGTCGTTCGTCCGGCCTGTGGGCCCTCGGGGTCCTGTTGACGGCCGTGATGGTGTTGTCGACGGTGACCGATCTGACCCAGGTCAGGGTGGGTGGCAAGACGTGGCGTCCGACCACCGTGGCCGAGGCCGAGGAGGCCGATCCACGAATCACCCTGGGTGCGGGGACGCTCGATCTGAGCGGACTCCGAGATCTTGGTGCCGGGCAGGAGCTGGAGTTGGATGTTCGGGTCAACGGCCGCACCGAGCTGATCCTGCCCGAGGGGGCCGAGGTACGTCTCGACTCCTGGGTGGGGTTGGGCGGGATCGTCACTCCGGGGGAAGATCTTTCCGGGTACGGCGTACATCACGAAGAGGTTTTCGGTTCCGCGGAGGAAGGGGCCGATCTGCCTGCTGTCAACGTACGTACCGAGTCGTACATCGGGCACGTGGAGGTTCGGTATGACCAAGCGCAGGACTGACTGGGGATCGCTGATCGCCGGGCTGGTCTTCCTCGGCCTGGCGGTCGCCTTCATCGTGCGGGGTACCGGTGGTTGGGAGTTCAGCGCCCTGTGGGCCGTGCCCGTCCTGGTGGTCGGCCTCGGGACGGCCGTCGCGGTTCGGGTCTTTTCCCGCAAGGCCGCCCGGGAGATGGATCGGGTGGAGAACACCTCCGGTCCGACCTAGCAAGTTCCTCGGGGACGGTGTTCGGCGATGGCGGCGAATCCCTCGACGTCAAGGGATTCTCCTCGTGCGGTGGGGTCGATCCCTGCGGCCCGCAGTGCACTTTCGGCTGCGGGCGCCGAACCGGCCCACCCTGCCAGTGCGGCACGCAGGGTCTTGCGGCGCTGTGCGAATGCTGCGTCGATGACGGCGAAGACCTCTTCACGGGAGGTCTTGGTCTTGGGGACGGGTCGACGGACCAGCTCCACGAGCCCCGAGTCGACGTTGGGTGCGGGCCAAAAAACACTGCGCCCGATGGTGCCCGCGCGTCGTGCGGCGGCGTACCAGGCGATCTTGGCGGAGGGGACTCCGTAGACACGGCTGCCGGGGGCGGCGGTGATGCGGTCGGCCACCTCCGACTGCACCATGACCAGCACCCGACGCAGGCTCGGCAGCAGTTCCAGCAGGTGCAGCAGAACGGGCACGGACACGTTGTAGGGCAGATTGGCCACGAGCGCCGTGGGTTCGGGTCCTGGCAGCTCGGCGACCCGCATGGCGTCGTCGAGCACGACGGTGAGTCGGTCGGCCAGGTCGGGGGCGTGGTCGGCGACCGTGTCGGGGAGGGCTTTTCCCAGTACCGGGTCGATCTCGATCGCGGTCACGTGGCGTACGTGCGGGAGCAGGGCAAGGGTGAGGGACCCCAGGCCCGGACCGACCTCGACGACGACGTCGTCGACGGTGACACCGGCAACTCGCACGATGCGTCGTACGGTGCCGTGGTCGATGACGAAGTTCTGTCCCAGGGTCTTGGTGGGCCGGATGTCGAGCCGGTCGGCGAGCGCGCGCACGTCGGCGGGCGTGAGCAGGCGTGAGTGGTCGGCCGGGGCGGGCTCGGGTGTCTGTGTCACACCCATATCCTGCCATCCCCCCGAAACGCGGCTCCCCCGAGGCGGGTGGCCGGGCCACCCCCGGGCGGGGATCGCGGTGGGTCCTGGTTTCCCCGGTTTTTGTGGCGCTCGGTCAAGGCCTTTGTGGTCTTGCTCAGGACGAACCGGCACAATGACGACATAAGCAAACCGAACTTCGTTCTGTTCAAGGAGAGCGCTGATGGCTTCGGGCCCCCTCAACGGAATCCGTGTCGTCGAGTTCACCGGGATCGGGCCCGCGCCGATGACCGGGATGCTCCTGGCCGACCTGGGTGCGAGCGTCATCCGCCTGGACCGGCCCCAGGCCGTCGACGCGATGAACGCGGGCGCCCCCGGCCCCCACATGAGCGAGGGCCGTACCGTGCTGCCCGCCGATCTGAAGTCCGAGGAAGGTCTCGAGCTCGCCCGTGACCTGCTCGGCCGCGCCGACGTTCTCCTCGAAGGGTTTCGTCCCGGGGTCATGGAACGGCTCGGTCTGGGCCCGGAAGAGGCCCTGGCCCTCAACCCTCGCCTCGTTTACGCGCGGGTCACCGGCTGGGGACAGGACGGTCCTCTCGCTCTCAGTGCCGGACACGACATGAACTACATCTCCGTGAACGGCGCCCTGCACTCCCTGGGCCGCGCGGGTGGTCCCCCGATCCCCCCGGTCAATCTCCTCGGCGACTTCGCCGGGGGCACCATGTTCGTGGTCACCGGCATCCTCAGTGCCCTCGTCGAACGCCAGTCCTCCGACCGGGGCCAGGTCGTGGACGCCGCCATGGTCGACGGCAGCGCCCTGCTCATGTCGATGATGTTGGAGGACCGTGACCGCGGTACCTGGACCGACGAGCGCGGCACCAACTATCTGGACACCGGAGCACCCTGGTACGACGTGTACGAATGCGCCGACGGGCGTCACGTGTCGGTCGGATGCATCGAACCGCAGTTCTACGCGGCCTTCCTGCAAGGTGTCGGGCTCGACGGGAAGGAACTTCCCGACCAGTGGGACCAGGAACGCTGGCCCGAACTTCGGGAACGTTTCGCCGAGGTGCTGCGTACGCGAACCCGTGACGAATGGGCCGAGGTCTTCGACGGGGTCGACGCGTGCGTGATGCCGATCCTGGCCCCCGGGGAGGCGCCCGATCACCCACACGTGAATGCCCGGGGAAGCCTGACCCGGCAGGGTGAGCGACTCGTGCCCGGACCCGCCCCGCGTTTCGACCGCACCCCCGGCCGGGTCACCCGGGGCCGTCCTCGGCCCGACACCGCGCAGACCCTCCGGGAATGGGGCATTGAGCAGCCATGACTCTCTTGCGTCGGGAAACGCCCGATTCCACCGGTAGTACCGCCTCGATCACTATCGTGTGCCACCGATGCACGCTGTGTGAGGGGACGTTGGATCATGTCACGGAACCGCCGGTGTACCGCAGCAAGGGCACCGCGACGGTGGGCACGCCTGTGCGTGCTTCTGTTGTCCGCGGTCCTGACGCTGTGCACCGCACCGGCCTCGGCCGGTGAACGTCCCTCCGAACCGAACGCCGAGGAACGTGAGGGTCCCGTGGTCCTGGTGGGTGTGCCGGGGTTGCTGTGGGAAGACGTGAGCCGGCAGACGACCCCGTTCCTGTGGGAACTGGCCGAGGAGGCCGGGATCGGCAACATGTCGATCCGGAGCGCCACCTCCCGTACCTGTCCGACCGACGGCTGGCTCTCGGTGTCGGCGGGACAACGTGCCCTGTCCGAACGGGAACACTTCACCGTGTGCGAACCGGCGCCCCAACCGGAGAGCAACGGTTCGGGGGCGATCGTCCCGGGCTTCGCCGACCACATCGCCAGGAATCGGGCTTCGGAGTTCTCCGCACCTGTGGGTCTGCTCGGCCAGACCGTCTCCGACTCGGGGGGAACGACTCTGGCGGTGGGTCCCGGTGCGGCGTTGGGGGCAGCCGACACCTCCGGGTACGTGGACCACTACATCGATCGGGTCGGTGACCTGTCCCCGGAACGGCTGCGCGAGGTTTCCCTGGCCGTGGTGGAGTTGCCCGAACTGACGCGGCTCTACCCCGACCCGCCGACCTCCGAGGAGGAAAGCTCCGCCGCCGAGGAAGTGACCGACCCGGACGACGTGCCCACGTGGGTACGTGAGGAAGCCCTGCTCACTCTCGACCACCGGCTGCGTTCCCTCATCGAGACACTTCCGACCGGGTCGTCGTTGTCGGTGGCCGGAGTGTCCATGGACACCGGCCCCTCCCGACTGACGGTCGCGATGTCGGGTGAGATCACCGAGACGGGGTTCGAGGGACCGGACGCGTATCTGGCCTCCGACTCCACGCGCAGGCCGGGGTTGGTGATCCTCACCGACACGACCCCGACGTTGCTCTCCCAGATGGGGATGCAGCTGACCGAGCCGACCAACGGCCGGGTCTGGCACACCACCGAACGGCCGGGGACCACGGAGGAGTCGGTGGGGGGCCTGGTGGACTTCAACACCGCCGCCGTGGTCGTCGGGACGGCCATCCCCGGATTCTTCAGCGGCCTGGTCGTCTTCCAGCTGCTCATCTACGCGGCTGCCGCCTGTGCCCTGCATCGCTACAGCGACGGCCAGCGGAGCAAACGCAAGTTCGTGCTGTCGGTGACGCGGGTGGTCGCCCTGGCGGGTGCGGCTTTTCCCGTCGCGAGCTATCTGGCCAACCTCATCCCGTGGTGGGCCGCGGGCACACCGCTGCTCGCCCTGTTGGGTTGTGTACTTCTGGCCGACGCCGCGGTGGTGTCCTTGGCCATGCTCGGTCCTTGGCGCAACAACGTGATCGGGTCGATGACGATCGTTGCGGGGGCAACGGCCCTGGTGCTCTTCCTCGACCTGTGTTTCGGGGCGAACCTGCAGATGAACTCGCCGACGGGGTACTCACCGATCGTCGCGGGACGGTTCTACGGCATCGGCAACATCGCGTTCGCGGCCTTTGCCACCGGCATGCTGATGGCGGTCACCGGTCCGGCCCACTGGCTGATCTCTCGAGGGCTTCGCCGGACGGCCGTGATGACCACGTTGGTGATCGGCTCCGCGTCGGTGCTCATCATCGGTTGGCCTGGGCTGGGGACCGACTTCGGTGGGGTCATCGGGTTGATCCCGGGGCTGGCGGTGACCACGATGATGATCGCCGGGGTGCGGATCACCGTGCCGCGGCTGGCTGCCGTGGGAATCACGGCCGTGGCCGTGATCTCCTTGTTGTCCTGGATGGACTACCTTCGACCGACCAACGAGCGCAGCCACTTCGGGGCGTTCGCGGCCCAGGTGGCCAACGGCAAGGCCCTCACGCTGCTGACCCGCAAGCTCACCTCGATGTTGGGCACGCTCGGCAATTGGCAACTGACTCTGCTCGCCGGGTGCGCCCTGGTGTTCTTGTTCTTCTTGCTCAAACGGCCCACGCGCTGGAGGATCGGGGCTCTGCAACGTGCCTACGAGTACGCGCCCACTCTCAGGGCCGGACTGACCGGCTCGCTGGTGACCGCCCTGGTGGGTTTTGTGGCCAACGACTCGGGCATCGCGATCCCCGCGATCGCACTGACCGTGATGGTCCCGCTCACTTTGTCGGTGTGTGTATGGGCACTGCAACAGGACGACGACGAGATCCGCAAAACTGCCGTAAGGGGCGACAGAAGCCCCAAAAAAGCCCAGAAACTGTGATGAGACCCTCATCAATCACAGTGTGCAGGAAAGCCGCGAGCACGACTTTGCTTCACTCGCGTCACGAAATGGCCACGACCCTGTGGTACAGTCCGAGGTCGGGCACTTCCGGGGGAATCCTGGTACCAAGTACCAATGGCCGGTCCCAGCCGCTGATCGGCTCACCTCATCACCCCTGTGCTTTCCCCGCCCGCTGTGGGAATGTCCGCCCTCAACCACGGGTTCTTCCTTCCGTGGAAGCAGCACACGGTCCGTTCGGCGGCGCGCTGCCACGGAACTCTCGGGCCGGCCCCGTACGTTCGACGTGCGAAGGCCTTCCGACCGTCCCCAGGAGAAAGA
>DXDP01000327.1 GCA_019115445.1 Candidatus Nocardiopsis merdipullorum | reverse complement strand
TGTAGGAAGAGTCCGTTACGGTCTGTGGTGGGTGGAGCAGATCGCCACCGAGACCCGTGGTCGGGCCCGGGAAACAGCCGGGGAGATGGCGACGGTGGGTCGGGAACTTCGCTGGGCCTTCGAGCTCAGTGCCCGCTCCACGGCGGTCTCCATCGAACGCGTTCGACCGGAGCCCTGGAACGATCGCAAGCTCACGGTGTGTTTGGCGATTGTCGCCGTACTTGCCGTGGTGACCGCGCTCGTTCTCGGGGGTGGCCTGGCCCGGTGGATGATGACCGCGGAGAACAGCATGCTCTTCGCGGCCGCCGGAGCCCTGGCTGTCGGTTGCGCTTTCCTGCCGTTGGCGTTCTTGGTCTTCGCCTCCAAAAGGCGCAGGCGCTGACGTCGAAGGTTCTCCCGAGTGAAGGAGGGGTACCCGAGGGTACCCCTCCCTCGACGTGTGTGCCGTGGTCAGGCCTCGAAGTCGTACTGCAACACGTACGCGGAACCGTCCATGGTGATCCGGTTGAACTCCACGGGCCGCTGCTTCGAGGTCAGAGCGGTCCGCGCCACCTCCAGTACGGGGGTGCCCGGCACAAGTGCCAACTCGTCGCTCTCCTCGGGGGTCGGCATGCGTACCCGGATCTCCTCGGTGAAGTACGCCGGGGCCATGTCCAGCTCGGCGAGCCGGGCATAGACCCCTCCCGGCCCGGTGTTGTGCGCGCGGATCCTTTGCGCGGAAGGTTCCTCCGCACGGGATTCCACCACGGTCAGGGGAAGATAGGAGATGGCCGTCTGCACGGGTCTTCCCTCCACGAGGTAGCGCCGTGAGCGCCGTAGCACCCCGGCCCCCTCGGCAAGATCCAGGGCGCGTGCGACCTCCTTTTCGGCGTCGGCCTCGTCCACGTGCACCCCTTCCACCTCGTAACCACGGTCATCGCTGTCGGTCTGCCAGATCGCCCGGCCGCTTCCCCACAGTTCCTGGGACAGGCGGCGGGCTCCGTGTCTTCGGAC
The DNA here is from genome assembly GCA_019115445.1 of Candidatus Nocardiopsis merdipullorum. GTDB lineage: Bacteria > Actinomycetota > Actinomycetes > Streptosporangiales > Streptosporangiaceae > Nocardiopsis > Nocardiopsis merdipullorum. The sequence goes on along the minus strand of DXDP01000327.1, from coordinate 2,543 downwards.
CGGTCGGAACGTACGGACGTAGATGCCCGAACCGCGCACGGCCACGGCCAGGCCTTCGTTGATGAGTACGGAAAGAGCCTGCCGCGCGGTGGCCCGTGCGACACTGTGATGTTTCATGAGGACGTTCTCACCGGGAAGTCTGTCGCCGTGGGTGTATCGGCCAGAACGGATCTGTCCGCGCAGCTCCTCGGCTATTTCCCGGTAGACGGGAGGGGATCCGTTTTCGGACGTCGACACCACGTTCATCCTCTCGGCCGGGGGCCAAGCCGGTAAGCCCCGTCAACGCTGTGTTTTCCATAGCGGTGTGCCCAACGAAATAGACGCACAATCGGGTATTTCCGGTTGCGGGGAAGTTTATGCGTAATTGTGTGAGGACCGAAACCGACCGGTGATGAAAATAATTCTCCCGTGTCGCTTCAGTCCCTCACGTAACGCGTGAAAAGGTTTCCGTCGGATTCCAGAAGGTGTGCGATCCGCAAAGGTGTGTTCTGGCGTGGAAGGTCCTCCGGGGCTCCCGGAGTACCCGGGCCACCCGCCACGATGCGTGGGGCCCCCGACCCCAGGAAGAGCGGGCTCGTGGTCAAACAGAGTTCGTCCAGGAGTTCGGCGGCGACGAACTCGGCCAACAGGTGGGGGCCGCCCTCGGTGAGTACCCGGTACAGTCCACGCTCGGCCAGTGTGTCGATCACACACCGAGGACTCACGGAGTCACCGTCCACCACCACCAGTTCCACGTGCTCCGCCACGTGTTTTCGACGTTCGGCGGGTGCCCCGGGCACCGTGATGACCAAGGGCCTGGGAGCCTCGGGCTCTTCCGTCAAAAGACTCTTCGGCAACTCCAGGCTCCGGGAGACCACGGCGATCCGCGGTGCACCCGGTCGGCCTTCCCGCAATTCCCGCCACGCTGCTCGCGGACGCAAAGGGCGATACCCCTCCATACGCGCGGTCGCTGCACCGACCAGTACCACATCGCACAAACCACGCAGTGTCCCCATGACCCTGCGGTCGACGTCCGACGACAGTTCTCGGGTACGCCCCGTGGTCCCCACCGCCCCGCCGTCTGCGCTGCTGACCATGTTGGCCCGTACCCAGGGGCGTTCGTATCCAGAGGGGTAGGCGTAGGCCTCGGCCAGGTCCACATCGGTGCTCTTGATGTGGGGAAGGAGCCTGCGGAAGGTGATCGAATCACGCTCGGTGGCGTCGTTTTTGCTGGACATGGTCACCCAGCGTAGATCGGCCACGTCACAAAGGCCGAAGAGAGTGGGGGTGGAAGGGACGGGGAATTTTCCACCCCAGCCCCTTCCACTCCCGTGATGATCAGAGTGCCTTCAGCCTCTTACCGGGTGAGGTCCTTCGCAGAACCACCAGTGCCCGATCGATGACCCGGACCGGTTCCGACGGAGACACGGGCGGACGGCTCCGGATGTTGGTCTCGGCGGTGTCCAGAACGGTTTCCCAGGCTTTTCCGTAATCGTCGTCGGGAAGAGTGAAGTCCACCGCGCTCGCCCCGCCGTTGAAGAGCATCAGGAACGAGTTGTCACGGATGCGTCGACCGCGGGGATCGGGCTCGGTGATCGCGTCACCGTTGAGGAACACCCCCAGTGCCTGCCCGGCATGGCCCCAGTCGCCACCGGACATGTGTTTGCCGTCCGGACGCAGCCATGCGATGTCGGGCAGGCCGTCCTCGGCCGTGGACGAGCCCTCCACGGGACTTCCCCGAAAGAAGCGACGGCGTCGGAACACCGGGTGTTCACGGCGCAGCCGGGCCAGGAAACGGACATAGCCCAAAAGGTCGTCGGGTTCCTCCCCATCGAGATCGACACCCTCCCAGTCGATCCACGTGATCTCGTTGTCCTGGCAGTAGGCGTTGTTGTTGCCCCCCTGGGTGCGTCCCACCTCGTCACCGTGCGACAACATCACCACACCCTGGGACAGGTAGAGGGTGGTGAGGAAGTTGCGGATCTGGCGGCGACGCAGAGCAAGGGTCTTCGGGTCTTGGGTGGGGCCCTCCACACCGTGGTTCCACGAACGGTTGTCGTCGGTGCCGTCCCGGTTGCCCTCCTCGTTGGCCTCGTTGTGCTTGTGGTTGTAGGAGACCATGTCGGCCAGGGTGAAGCCGTCGTGGCAGGTGATGAAGTTGATCGAGGCCACCGGCCGACGGCCGTCGTCCTGATACAGGTCGCTGGAGCCCGACAGCCGTGAAGCCAGTTCTCCGACGGCCGCGTTCCCCCTCCAGTAGTCGCGCACCGTGTCGCGGTACTTGCCGTTCCACTCCGTCCACAGCGGCGGGAAGTTGCCCACCTGGTAACCGCCGGGACCCACGTCCCACGGCTCGGCGATGAGCTTGACCTGTGAGATGACCGGGTCCTGTTGAACGATGTCGAAGAACGTGCTCAGACGGTCCACGTCATGGAACTCCCGGGCCAGGGCAGAGGCCAGGTCGAAGCGGAAACCGTCCACGTGCATCTCCAGGACCCAGTACCTCAGGGAGTCCATGATGAGCTGCAACGAGTGTGGGTGGCGCACGTTCAGGCTGTTGCCGC
>DXDP01000326.1 GCA_019115445.1 Candidatus Nocardiopsis merdipullorum | reverse complement strand
CTTCTTTTTGTCACCACCACCGTAGAGCATGAGATCTGTACCGCCCCACGGTTCCGTGTGGGTTCCGGGGCGGATGCCACCATGACCGTTCGTGGCCGATGACGTGCCGGGATCGGCTCCGATGTGGACGGGCGGGCGTTTGGGTATTGCTTCTGCAGAGACGACTGCGTCGAGGCGGATCCAGGTGGCTGAGGACTCTGCCGGGGTAGGACGGACCCCGGCAGAGTCCTGAACCGCAGGCTGCTCCTTCGCGCCCCTGCACACCCCACGATTTCTTACTGAGACCGCTTCTGCACAGCGGGTGTCCGGTTTCGGCCAGTGAGTAAACCTTTTCATCTGGGCTCGTATCCGCTTTTCGGACACCCCTTCTCCGTGGCACCTCTTTGCTCCTGTGACCCGGGCCCACCGCACCGGACAGGGGGCCCACATCCCTGCTCCAGGCGTTTCGGACAGACTATAACTTGCTTTTTGGCCCTAGTACGAGGACAGGGAAGCCCAGGTCACCGACGGGCCCGTGAAAAATCTTCGGAAGCACTCGAACAAGCTTCCGCACAATCCCCTTTCACCTGCGAAAACACTGGGAGCAGAAAGCTTTCCTCGCCTGCCGTGAATCTGCTCGCTCGCGGCGTTTGCCGGAATTCCGGGGCGAGCACGATGACCAGTGAAGGTAGCGGGGTTCGCCCCGCTTCCCAGGTCGAGGACCGGAGGAAAACACAACGTGCCCGCCTTTGCGATCGCCCCGACGTTTCTCAGCGACTTCACTCGCCTCACGCCCGACGTCCAACTCGACACCCTGGCCGTGATGCGCGCCCACCAGGCCGGCGAGAGCACCGATCTGGAGACCGTCGCGGACGCCGCCGACCCCCGCGTACGGGTCCTGGCCATCTCCCCCGATTGGTCCGGCGTGGTCGTGCCCGAGCAGGACGACCGCTACCGGCTGCTCACCGTACGTCCCCGGGACGAGGCACTCAGCTTCGCCCGTGAACTCCACCCCGACATCCCGGTGGGTCCCGAACCCGTCGACCCGCGCCCCATCGGCCCACCCGAGCTCGCCGAAGCGCTCACCGCACCGTTCGACGAGTGGCGGCTCACCCTGCACCCGGATCATCTCCGCTTCGCCGAGGGCCACTTCCACGGCTCCGCACAGTTCACCGGTGGCCCGGGGACCGGCAAGACCGTGCTGGCCCTGCGTAGAGCCGCTCACCTGGCCGAACGCAATGCGGCCGCCCGCCCCGAGCAAAGCCACGAATCCATCCTTCTCACCACCCACAACCGCACGCTCGCCCAGACCCTCGCCGACCGCCTGGACCAGCTGCTGCCCGACCCCCGGGTGCGTTCACGGGTACGCGTGGCCACCATCGACGGCCTTGCCCACTCCGTGGTGCAGTCCCACACCAGCACCTCGCCGCGCCTGATCGGCCGGGACGAATTGGCCCAACGCTGGCGAGCGATCGCACTGGCCGACGGAATCCCGTTCTCCGGACGCTTCCTGGTCGACGAGTGGGAACAGGTCCTGCTCGCACAGAATCTGGCCTTGCTGCCGGAGTACATCCGCAGTGAGCGCAGTGGCCGAGTTCAGCACCTGGCCCCCGAGCACCGGCGTCAGGTGTGGGAGACACTGCGGCGCTACGTCGGGGCGATGCGCATCGAGGGTCTGTGGGCCTGCCCCCAACTGGCGGCCGAGGCCGCCCGCGTCCTCGATCTGCACGGCCCTTTGTTCCAACACGTGGTGGTGGTCGAGTCCCAGGATCTGCACCCGACCCAGTGGCGGATGCTGCGTGCCGCGGTCCCCGAGGGGACCGACGATCTGTTCCTGGTCGGTGACCCGCATCAACGCATCACAGAACACCGGGTGTCCCTGGCCTCCCTCGGTATCCACGTGCGTGGACGCAGCCACAGGCTACGGGTCGCCTACCGCATCACCCAGGAGATCCTCGACCGGAGTGCGCCGATCCTGGGGCCCCGTGCCGACCGTGGGGCCTCGGACGAGGACGACACGCCCTTCGGGTACCGCTCGCTGCTGCGCGGTCCCGCACCGGTGATCCGTGGCTGTGGAAGTCGTACCGAGGAATACACCGCCATGGGTGATCAGGTACGTGCGTGGTTGGAGGCCGGTGTCGCTCCGGCCGAGATCGCCGTGGCCGGACGCAACCAATGGGTGGTACGCAACGCGGCCAAGGAACTCGAGGCTCGCGATGTTCGGACCACCACCCTGGAAAACACCTCCGACCACCCGGCGGTACGGCTCGGTACCATGCACCGCCTCCAGGGGCAGGAGTTTCGGTGCGTGATCATGGTCGGGGTCAGCGATCACCTTCTGCCGCCCAAGGCCGCGATCGAGGCCGCCGAAGGCGACCAGGTGGCGTTGGAGCACACCGTCCAGCAGGAGCGCACCTTGTTGTTCGCCGCTTGCACACGTGCTCGGGACTCGCTCTACGTCTCGTACGTGGGCAGTCCCAGCCGCCTGATCGCCGGCCACCACTGACGGTGCCGATCTCGAGGCACCGAGCAGGCAGTTTCTGACTCATCCCACGTCCAAGGGCGCCACCGGATCCTGTCCGGTGGCGCCCTTGTCGGGGTCGAGCCGTCTCACGCAGCGTTTTCGTTGTGGCGGGCGTTGAGGTCGGGGATGACCATGAGGTCGGTTTCGGCCATCGGGCTGTCCACGTCGACGTCGGTGACGATCATGAACGGCAACAGCAGTGGTGGCGGAAAGTCCGGGGTGAAGGTGATCGGGATCCCGAGAAGGCGCACGTGCATGCGGGTGACGTGCATCGTCACCTCGCCGTCCATGCTGAGCGTGGGCAGATCCAGGCTCATCCTGGTACCGGCGTCCTCGAACCACAGTTCACCGTTGTCCAGATCGGCCGTGCTCATGGAGAGCCGGATGTAGCGCTGCATCCCCTCGTCCGTGGGGCACTCCACCACACCGTCGTAGCGGGCACCCGTCATGGTGAGGCTGTCCGCGGTCAGACCGGAGGTGCGGGACGATCCGTGGAAGCAGCCGTGGTCCTCGTCGACCGGGATCTCGGGCAGACTCCCCTCTTCTTCTGCTGCCTGGCAGGCCAGGACGGCCTCGAGGAGTTCGTCCTCGTCCTCGCCGATCCCGTCCTCACCGACCCGGAACTCGCAGGCCTCGGCATCACCCTCGTCGGTGTCCTGGTCCTCCTCGTCGGTGTCCTCGCCGTCC
>DXDP01000325.1 GCA_019115445.1 Candidatus Nocardiopsis merdipullorum | reverse complement strand
CCAACTCCCATGCGGGACTCCTCTCACCGACCGGAGCGAGCAGGGTCTTCGACCAGGCAGCCGACGGATTCGCGCGGAGCGAGGGCTGCGCCCTCCTCGTGCTCCGCCGAGACGACGGCACCAGCCCGGCGCACGCGCGTCTACTCGGCTCCGCACTGACCGCCTCAGGGCGCGGGAACGGCCTGGGGGCACCGAACGGAGCGGCCCAGGAAGAGGTGATCCGACTCGCCTTACGCGATGCCGGTGTCGCCCCCACCGACGTTGGTTTCGTGGAGACCCACGCCACTGGAACACCCATCGGCGACGCCGTGGAAGCTGGAGCCCTCTCCCGGGTCTTCACCGGCCCGCGGCCCACCCCGTGCCGACTCGGCTCGACCAAGGCCGCCGTCGGCCACCTCGAAGCCGCGTCCGGTGTCGCCTCGCTGATCAAGGCCGTCCTCGTCCTGCGTCACGGGATCATCCCGCCGATCCATGTGAAAGAGCTGAACCAACAGATTCGGCTCGGCGACGGAGTCCAGATCCCCGCTGAGTCCTCCACGTGGGCGGAGAAGGGACGCCTCGCGGGCGTGGACTCGTTCGGTTACGGTGGGACCAACGTGCACGTCGTCGTCGGAGAGGCCCCGCATCGGACGAAGGGAACCGGCCCGGAGGAACCGGAGGTTCTCGTTCTGTCCGCACGCTCGAAGGAATCCCTCACCGAACTCTCTCGCCGCTACACCAGTCTCCTCCGAGAACGCACCGATGTGCGCCTGGCCGACATCGCCCACACCGCTCGGATCGCGCGAACACACCACCCGTATCGGCTCGCCGCCGTTGGCACCGACCACGCGGAGATGGCCGACGACCTCACCAGGGCCGTGGGCGTCATCGCCGGAAAGGCGCCCACCGTCGCCTTCGAGTTCACCGATGACAAGGTCGACGCCGGATGGTTCCGTCCGCTCTGCGACGAGCTGCCCGCCCTCCGCGAGATCGTCGATGATCTGGACGGCGCGATCGACACCCCCGGGTTCCGTACCCAATACGCGCTGGCAACCTTGTTCACCGAATGGGGCGTGTACCCGGATCTCGTCATAGGGCACGGGGCGGGCGAGCCGGCGGCTGCGTGCGTCGCGGGCGCCCTCAACCCCTACGAGCCTGTGGATGACACAGCGGTCACCGACACGGAGACCGCCGTGATCCCCCTGCGTCTCGGGACGCGACTCCTTCCCGAGGATCACTCGGAATGCGAGATCACCGTGAGGTTCTGCGCCGACTTCGCCGGCGATGCCCGCATCCACCTGCTGCGTCTCCTGGGAGACCTGTACACCGCTGGAGTCGAGTTGGACTGGGCGGTGTTCGACGCGTTCGACAACCGCGACCTTGTCCACCTGCCGCCCACGCCTTTCGAGCACGGCGCCCGCTGGCCGGTGACCTTGCCGAGGCCGACGGTACGGGCTGCACACACCACACCGCATTCACCGCCGACGTCGACTCAGGGAGCGCGTTCGTCCCACCCGCTGTTGGGGCGCCGGAACTGACCGACTGTCGGCCTGGGCAGACCTGCGGGACCGGTGCGACCGATCACCGCACCACCGGGCGGCCACCGAGTGAACGAACACCAGCCGACCCGACCGCACCGCGAGAACCAAAAGTCATGGGGAATCGATGCACATGCGTTCCGTCGAGCGAATCGACATCGGACTCAACCTGGATTCCGTGCCCTACGTGTGGGACCTCGAACTGGCCGGCGTTTCGGTCCTGCCGGCGGCCGCCCTCCTGGAGATCGCACACGCGATTGTCAGCTCCGAGGGCCAAGGCGCCATGCTCGACGTCGAGTTCCCGGAAGCCGCCGTGCACACCGACCGGAACAGTATCGACCTGGTGGCTGCCCTGCACGAGGACGGCGCCGGGGTCCACGAGGTTCGTGTTCATCGCGCCGACTGGGAGCGGACACTGCACTTCCGCGCCACCTTCGACACCGCGAGCGCCACAGGGATAGAGGCCCTGCCCAATGGCCCCGCTCTCCTCGCCGAACTTCAACGGCGCTGCGGCACCTCGCAGCCCCGCGACGAGTTCATCGCCGCACTGACCGCCGCCGGTACCACCTGTGGCCCCTCCCTCGACTGTGTCGACACCGTCTGGCGCGGCCCGGATGACCGGGAGGTCCTGGTGGCTCTGGTGACCAAGGACTTCGCTGAGGAGAGTGGGCTGTACCGCCTGCATCCCGTCATGCTGGAGGCCGCCCTGCAACCTGTGGTTGCTCTGGCCCCGCCGCCGGCCGAAAGTGCCTGGCAGGTGGCTGGGGTCGGTCGGTTCCGTATCCACCGTGATGGCACGATCGCGACGTGGGTGCACGCCGTCCGTACGGATGACGGAGGGAGCGACGGCTCAGGTACGCCCCTGTTCGACGTCGCCCTCTACTGCGCTGATGGTGATCTCATCGCAGACCTCAGCGACGTGCGACTCCAGACCGTGGATGTGTCCGCGCTTGTACCCCCACGCTTCGATCCGCCGTCGAGTACCGAGATCCGTGCCCTGGACGACGTGGAACGCCACCGGGCCATCCGAGGTACTCTCCGCTCCTGGCTCGCCCAGATCGCGCGGATGGACCCCGATGACATCGATACCGCGAGCGAGCTTCGCAGCAGCGGCATCGACTCCTTCATGGGAACGGAGCTGAAGTCCTTCCTGCAGCGGCACTGGGAGGTCGACCTTCCAGTGCCGGTCATCTTCGACGACCACAGCCTCGACACCCTCGTCCACGAGGTGGATCAACGCCTCGCCGAACACCACACACCGGTTGTTCGTCGGCGTGAGCGTGAGAAGGACGCCGTCTCGCGGTTGTCTCGAGGTCAGGAGGCACTGTGGTCGATCTACCGCTTCGCCGATGAGTCGGGCGCTTACCACGTAGCCACGGCCGTTCGGGTGTTGTCGCCGTTGGACGTGGACGCGTTGCGGTCTGCCTGGGAATCCGTGGTCTCGCGGCATGAGCTGTTGGGTGCGGTCTTTGGTGAGGACGCGCAGGGGCCCTACTTCCGTGTGGAGCCCGGGGCTTCGGTCGACTTCGCGGTCGTGGATGCCCGTGAGCTCGTGGAGGAGGAGTTCGAGGCCGTTCTGGCCGATGAGGCCGACCGTCCGTTCGTGTTGGATGGCGGCGCGCCGGTACGGCTGCGGGTTTTCGAGCGTTCTGACGGTCGTTCGGTGTTGTTGGTGTGTGCCCATCACATCGTGGTGGACATGTGGTCGTGCGTGGTGCTTCTCGACGAGTTGGCCTTGGCCTATGGCGGGGAGAGCGGCAGCGAGCCGGCGGTGGAGTACGCCGACTTCGTGGACTGGCAGCGTGATCTGCTCGTCGGTGAAGAGGGTGAGCGGCTGTGGGAGTACTGGGGTGATCGGCTTTCGGGTGAGCTGCCGGTGTTGGCCTTGCCCGCTGATCGTCCCCGTCCGGCGGTACAAACCTTCCACGGAGCGAACCAGGTCTTCGAGGTCGGACCGGAGCTCTCGGAGCGTCTGAAGGACCTCGGGTCTCGTGTTGGAGTCACCCCGTTCGTCGTTCTTTTGGCTGCTTACCAGCTCTTTCTGCACCGTGAGACCGGACAAGAACGAGTGATCGTCGGATCTCCCATGTCCGGCCGAGGCCGCAGTGAGCTGGACCGAGCCATCGGTTATTTCATCAATCCGTTGCCGATGGTCGCTGATTTCCGTTCTGATATGTCCTTTTCAGAGCTTCTCAAGGACGTTCAGGAGACCGTGCTCGGTGCTTTCGAGCACGAGGACTTTCCTATGGCGGAGATGGTGGATCGTCTGGCTCCTGAGCGTGATTCCTCTTATTCGCCCCTGTACCAGACCATGTTCGTGATGCAGCAGGCGCAGGCCTTCGACAAGGAAGGACTGGCTCCGCTCGCGGTGGGTGCCGGGAACCGGCTCCAGGTGGGCGAGAGCGAGCCCATCGAGTTGCACTCGCTCGTGGTGGAGCCGGTCACGGTCACCCGGCGGTGGTCCATGTTCGACCTGACCTGGATGGTCGCCGAGGGTGATGACGGCTTCCTCGTCTCGGTGGATTACAACACCGATCTGTTCGACGAGGCCACGGTCCACCGGTTCCTGGATCATTTCCGTGCTCTTTTGGCCGGCGTTGCTGCTGATGCGGATCAGGAGGTTGGGCGGGTTCCTCTGTTGTCGGAGGAGGAGTACGAGACCGTGGTGCGTGGGTGGAACGCCACGGAAGAGGACTTCGGTGTCGCTGCTGCCGGGTGTTTGCACGAGAAGGTCTGGGACGCTGGTGAGCGTTGTCCCGACAACGTGGCCGTGGTGGCCGCTGATGGGGCCTTCACTTATCGTGAGCTTCTCGATCGTGCCGCCAAGATCGGGTGGTGGCTTCGTGATCGCGGTGCTCGGCCCAATGAGCTTGTTGGTGTCTGTTTGGACAAGGGCTCGGACCAGGTCGCTGCTGTTCTGGGTGTGCTGGCTTCGGGTGCGGCCTATCTTCCGCTTGATCCGGGGCTGCCGCAGGCGCGTTTGGCCGAGTTGATCGAGCTGGGGCAGGTCACCCACGTGGTCACCGCATCGGACGTGGTCCTTCCAGATGGGGTGGAGGAACCGGAGAAGCAGGAAAGCAGTGGTTCTTCGGTTGCGGTGTCGCGGTTGAACGTGGATGACTCGACTGCTTTGGCTGATGTTCCGGTGGAGTTGCCGGGTGTGGTGCAGTCTGCGACCGATCTGGCCTATGTGATTTTCACGTCGGGGTCGACCGGTACTCCCAAGGGGGTGATGATCGATCACGTTGGTGCGTTGAACACCGTGGTCGATGTCAACAACCGGTTCCGGGTCAGGCCCGAGGATCGGGTGTTGGGGTTGGCCTCGCTCAGTTTCGATCTGTCGGTCTATGACATCTTCGGTCCGCTCTCGGTCGGTGCTGCTTTGGTGCTGCCTGATCCGGAGGGGACGAAGGACCCCGACCACTGGGTCGATCTGGTGGAGCGGCATGGGGTGACGGTGTGGGATTCGGTTCCGATGTTGCTTCAGCTTCTGGTTGAGTCTCCTCGGGCCAGTGCGGAAGCTCTTTCCTCACTCCGGGTGGGGTTGTTGTCGGGGGACTGGGTCCCGTTGTCCTTGCCGGAGAAGGTGTGGGCTCTCAATCCGGACATGTGTTTGTTCAGTGGGGGTGGTGCGACCGAGGCCTCCATCTGGTCGATTTCCTATCCCATCACCCACGTCGATCCTGACTGGACCAGTGTTCCGTACGGGCGTCCTTTGTCCAATCAGCGTTTCTACGTTTTGGATGAGCATCGGCGTCCGTGCCCTGTTGGGGTGGCTGGTGAGCTGTACATCGGTGGTGTTGGGGTGGCTCGCGGGTATTGGGGGGACGCTGAGCGTACCGCTGTCAGTTTCTTGCCTGATCCGTTCTCCGATGGTTCGCGTGCTTTGCTCTACCGGACGGGGGATTTGGGGCGGTGGCGTCAGGACGGCACGATCGAGTTCCTGGGGCGGGTGGATCAGCAGGTCAAGATTCGTGGGTTCCGTGTTGAGCTCGGTGAGATCGATGCTGTGCTGATTTCTCATCCGGGTGTTGCCGAGGCGGTCACGGTCGTTGACGGGGAGCACACGGCACGCCGCTTGGCCTCCTACATCGTTCCGGCGGCGCAGGAGTCGCCTGGGGCAGCTGATCTCCGTGAATGGGTGGATCAACATCTGCCGGATTACATGGTTCCGGTGGGGTTTGGTGTTCTGGAGCGTTTGCCGTTGTCTTCCAATGGCAAGGTCGATCGTTCCGCGTTGCCTGAGCCGGAGTGGCAGGTCCATGAGGAGTACACCGAGGCCAGAACGGACACGGAAAGAACTCTGACGGAGGTCTTCACCGAGGTTTTGGGTGTGGAGCGGGTGGGTGTTCATGACAACTTCTTCGCTCTTGGTGGGGATTCGATCCTTTCGATTCAGGTGGTTTCGCGTGCTGCTGAGCGTGGGGTTCATCTGACTCCTGCTCAGGTCTTTCGCGAACAGACCATCGCAGGTCTGGCTCGGGTCGCCGGTCAGGGGCCGGTCGTGGTGGCCGAGCAGGGGCCCGTCACCGGTGAGGTGGCTTTGGGTCCGGTTCAGCACTGGTTCTTCGGGCTCGATGTTGCTGCGGTCGATCATTGGAACCAGGGCATCGTCTTGGAGACCGACCTGGATCTGGATCCGGAGCGGGTCGCCCTTGCGTTGGAGGGGGTGGCTGTCCACCATGACGTGTTGCGGTCTCGTTTTGTCCGGCAAGACGGTCGCTGGTGTCATCACCAGACCGATGTCGATCGGGTCCACGTTCCTGTGTGGGAGGTGGAGGTCGGTGAGGACGGGGACGAGGCGGCTCTGCAGCGGGCGTTGCGCGGTGTGCATGAGGGGTTGGACCTTGCGCGGGGGCCGGTGTTGCGGGCGGCGGTCGTCAAAACTTCCACTGCGCAGTATTTGGTGTTGGCCTGTCATCACCTTGTCATCGACGCGGTCAGTTGGCAGTTCGTCGTTGAAGATTTCGAGCGTCTCTATTTGGGGCGTGGAGAGCTTCCGGCGAAGACCACTTCTTTCGCTCATTGGGTCGAGCGTCTGGTCGAGTATGCCCAAAGTGAGCAGGTTCGGGCTCAGGTCGACCACTGGCAGCGGGTCATCGCATCGATAAGGCCGCTGCCGGTTGACCACGTCGGTCATGACATTCATGGGGCCTCTCTGACACGCCGTCTTACGCTCCCCCTTGGCGCGACGGCGGATCTGCTGCGGGCCGCGCAGGAGATGAGGGCCCGACCCGATGAGTTGGTTCTGTCCGCCTGTGCCCAAGCTCTGACCGATTGGACCGGTCAGGACGCCATCACGGTCGATGTGGAGGGCCATGGCCGGGAGGCTCTTTTCGACGATGTCAACACCGCTCGCACCGTTGGTTGGTTCACCGCGATCCACCCTGTCGCCCTCAACGTTGGCAGGAGTGATGTCGCTGAGGCTGTTCGGCAAGTGAAGGAGGCGTTGCGGGCCGCGCCGGACAACGGCATCGGGTACGGGTTGCTGCGGGCCTACACCGATCTGCTCCCTGATACTCCCGACGCACCGGTCCTGTTCAACTACCTCGGCCACATCGACCAGGCGGCCGCGACCAACTCCGCGTTCCGACTGCAATTCGACGATCCGGCCTGGGCCGCTGCTGCGCAGGCTCCGGCGAACAGGCGGCATCACGCGATCGAGATCAACGCCGGTCTCTACCACGACCAGATGGTGGTCGACCTGGCCTGTTCGAGCGGGCAGTACGAGGACGCCTCCATCGACGAGCTCCTCGATGCCGTACGCGATCGCCTGGATGCGCTGACCGGCAAGGCGGATGCCGAAGCGGCGGCGCACACTTCTGATTTCCCACTCGCAGGACTCGACCAGCAGGAACTCGACAATCTGATGGCCAAGATGAGAGGAACCTCCGGTGACCGCTGAATCGGGGACCACGACGGTCAGCGACATCTACCCCCTTTCCCCCGCGCAGCAGGGCGTGTTGTTCCACACGCTCTCCGCGCCGGACTCCGGGGTGTACTTCGAGCAGTTCAGCGTCCGTCTGGAAGGAAAGCTGGACACGGCGGCCTTCCGTGCCGCCTGGGAGAATGTGGTCCACCGGCACGATGTGCTGCGTGCGGCGTTGCAATGGGAAGGCCTGGAACAGCCGCTGATGGTGGTGTTCGACCGGGTCGACCTGCCCTGGTCCGAGCAGGACTGGCGGGGCGTGCCTGCCGAGGACCAGCAGGACCGGATGCAACGGTCGCTGGCCGAGCAACGAGTCCTCGGATTCGACCTGGCCTCGGCACCGCTGCTGCGCGTCGAAGTGATCCGGCTGGATGACGCCATGTGGCAAGTGGTGTGGAGCTTCCACCACATCGTGCTCGACGGGTGGAGCTCGGCCGCCGTGTTGGGCGAACTGTTCACCACCTACGCGGCGCTGCTCCGTGGTACCGAGCCGAAACTTCCTCCAGTGCGGCCCTACCGAGACTACATAGGCTGGCTTCAGAACCAGGACCTGGCCGCAGCCGAAGAGTACTGGCGAGACCTGCTCGCCGACGTGTCCGAGCCC
>DXDP01000033.1 GCA_019115445.1 Candidatus Nocardiopsis merdipullorum | reverse complement strand
ACACCAAACACCAACCACGGCGACCACACCGAGATCGTTGCCTGTCCCAGTGCCCACAGGGGAACCACCACGGCAGCGCCCACACCCGTGAGTATCCCCATCACCCGAGTGGTGGGGGTCACATCATGCCGACAGACCAGAGCGACCGTGTAGGCGGCCAGGCTGATCCCGACGATGACCATGCCCAGGTACCGGCCCGAGAGCAGCGTGGCGAGCAACAAGGGGAACCCCACCGCGAGAACCTGCAAACAGCCCTCACGGATCCGGAACCGGCGGGTGACCGGTTCACCCTCCGGCACCAAGGGCGGAGACCAGTCCCGGACGATCCTCTCCCGCAAACCGACCGGCAGAGCAGGGTCGACCACAGGGTTGGGCCGGAAGGAGTCCTCACTCATGGGCGCTCCCTCGTGAGCGAATGGAACGAACAGGGGGCGGCACGACGAACAGCGCCTGGCAGAGTAGACCTGCCCACCCCGAGGACACCCCGAACATGACAATACGTACGCTTTCGTCATGTCTTGCTCCGCCCCCAGGTCACCGGCCCTTGAAGCAACACTGTGACACGAGCGTTCAGCCACTGTGGGGGTTTTTCCGAAGTCTTGCCGACAACGCCCCTCAGCCCACCGATCCGAACCCGGAACGACTGGAAAGCACCTAATCCTCGGGCTCACCGGGGAACACGGACCCCACCTCCGCCGGGTGCCTGCGGGTCGGGTTGGTGTCCAACCAGCGCAACAGGTCCTCCGAGATCAGGTCCACCCCGATACGCCCGGCCCGACCATCCAGATCCCGGTACAGGCACTCACCGTTGCCGAGGTTGCGCAACACCGCCAGATGATCCTCGGTGGGTTCCACCCCCAGCAACGACATCACGCTCTCCACCTCGAAACGTTCACTGGAACGGAACGTGAACACCGACGACAAACAGTTGGTCACCTGCTCGTTGAGAAGATCACCGGCGTTCTGCGACACCAGGATGAGCGCGGTGTTGCGGGACCGGCCCATCCGGGACACCTCCGGGACGAGCTTGGCGCCCTCGGGCGTGGAAGTGACCGCCCAGGCCTCGTCCAAGAAGATCGCCTTGGGCAGGTGCCGGTCCAGGCCGTTCATCAAACGCCGGGCGAACTGCGACACCAAGTACAGCAACGCCACCGACAGGCGTTGCTCGTAGGAGTAGTCGTCTCGCCGCACCCCCGAATCGGGCAGGGTGAGCCCACCCAGGGTGAACACCGTGGTCCACCCCTCGGTGTCGATCTGCGCATCCCCCTGCGGGTCGAAACACAGGGAGGCAAGACGCATCTCGGCCATGGACTGCAGGACCGCGCCCAGGTTGCGGGCCGCCGCGCCGGAGGCCGAGCACAGGTGGTCCACCACCTTGGCCAGGGACGGTCGGGGCTGGTTGGCGACCGCCGCCACCGCCTGGATCATCGCCGACTCGCGTTCCTCGCTCATACGGGGCAGCAGCAGACGCAGTGTCTCGGTGGCCATGGTCTTCTTGGCGGCCAGGTCGTCACCGAAGGCGAACGGGTCCAACAGGCCGGGCTGGGCCGAACCCAAGGACATCATGCGGGCCTTCCGGCCACGGTGACGCAACAGCTCCACAAGGCTTTCGGCATCACCCTTGGGGTCGATGGCGGCCACGGTGACCCCACGCAGGGCGAGCTGATAGATCATCAACAACGCGAGCGTGGTCTTGCCCCCACCGGGCTCACCCGTGATGGCGATGGCGGTGGGGCGGTTACGGGCGGCGGCGACCATCGGGTCGAAGTGCACGATGGAACGTGCCCGGCCCAGGGACTCACCGATGTAGGGCCCCACCCAGCCACCCCCGGACTGGGTGTTGTCGACCCGGTCACCGACCTCCACGGTCGCGGTGGGCATCCCACCCGCGATGGTGCGCAACGGTTGCCGTTGGGCGTAGGCCTGCAACCGGATCCGGTCACCGGGCAGGGACTCGCTGAACAAGGAGAACTGGTCACCGGTGGAGTTGATGACGTCGATGCCGATGTCACGGTAGTGCTCGATGACCGCTTCGACCTGCTGCACCAAAAGTTTTTCGGTCGGGGCCGAAACCATGAGCCGGTGCCAGCCGTAGACGAAGGGCAGGCGTTCCTTGGTGATGCCGTGCTCCAACATGCGTGCGGCGTCGATCTGCTCGGCCAACGCGATGGGCGCCTCCACCCCCGCCTCACGGATGTGCGCGTCCATGTCACGGGCGTGGGCGAGCTTGCGGCCCACGTCCTTGGACGCCTTCGCCGGGGGGATCAACTTCATCCGCAACGACATCTCCACCGGAAACGGCAGGGAGTCGGCGTGGTGCATCCACGGTTCACCGTCGGGGAACGGCATCAGGTCGGGAAAACGGGCAAAGGACAAGTACGCCACGTACGTGGACCCGGAAGGTTGCTCCAGACGGAGCATGGACCGCCCGTTGTGGACGACCCCGTCCACGAGCGCCTCGATCTCACCACGCCCCCAGGTGCGGCGCCGGGTGGCGGAGTCGCGGGGTTCTTCCGCCGATCCGGTGACGGCGTGCCGGATCAGCCAGGCCACCTCGTCGGAGGTGGCGTGTCGGGCGTGCAACGAACTGGCGGCCAGTGCCCGACCGAGCCGCTCGGCCTGGTCGGTCCAGCGGGCCAGTTCCCGGTCGTCGACGGCGTCGTCGTTGATGCCCAGCAGCTGCTCGGTGCGCTGGTAGCCGGTGAAGATCTGGGAGAACAGGCCCAGCCCGGGGCCGGAGGTGCGTTGCCCCAGGCGTACCCCCAGGTAGACCTCCTTGGTCCAAAAGTCCTTGGCCCACACGTGCCGGTACATCTCCTCGAGGTAGTCGTACCAGCCGGGTCCGCCGTCGGCGGTGTGGTCCAGGGAGGTCGCCCACTGGGCCGCCGGGTAGGTGCGGTGGGCCACCCGCAGGTGTACCTCGGCGTCGTTCATGCGGATCGCCGCAAGGGCGATGGTGATGTTGGTGGCGAGCGCCTGGCGTTCCTCGGGGGTGGTGAATTCGTAGGAGACGGTGGGCAGGCGGAAGTAGGCCCAGGCCTCGCCGTCGCTGAGCAGCACGCGGTCGTCGAAGTAGCGGACCGCCAGTCGGGTCGTGCTTCGGGTCCCCCTGGTGCTGTTCATGTGCAAGCCCTTCCTCTCTGCTCGGCCTCACCCATAGTGCTGCATACGGGAAGGGCTGAGAAGTCGGGCCTGTTTCGGCGCGCCAGAAACCTCCGTGAGGCGGCCCCGCTTCCCTTTTGGCAGGGGGCGGGGCCGCGCGGTGTGTGAGGGGTGGGGGTCAGCAGGCGGTGTCGAGGGTGTCCTGCAGGGTGGATTCCTCGGCGGAGGTGATCGTGAGGTCGTAGGTGTGTTTCACGCCGATCCAGGACTTGACGTAGTCACAGTGCACGTCGCTGTTGGAGGGCATCCACTCGGAGGGGTCCTGGTCCCCCTTTTCGCTGTTGCTCGAGGGTGTGGCCAACCACAGTTGGGAGGAGGTCACGTCGTTGGCGAAGTCGGCGCGTTCGTCGGTGGTCCAGTCGGCGGCCCCGGTCTTCCACGCCTCGCTGAGCGGTACGAAGTGGTCGACGCTGATGTCGGCCGGGTCGTCGTGGACCCATTCGTCGTCGAAGGCGCTCCACCAGCTGCCGGCGGTGGGTTGGCAGTTGTCGTCGGTGACGACGTCGTGTCCGTCGCGTTCGAGGACGACCTGGCGGGCGGTGCATGGGCTGTCCACCACGTTCCAGTGGGGAAAGAGGCTTCGGTCGTAGCCGTCCTGGGGGCCCTTGGCCTGGACGGTGAGGGAGTTCAGCTGGGTTCGGGCCTCCGATTCGTCGGGGATGTTCGGCGGCATGACGTGGTCGGCCGATGCGGGGCCGGCCCAGCCGAGGACGCCGATGACGGCGGCGGCCACCATCGTGGCCGATGCGCGAAGGAGGGCTCGGGGGACAAAGGGGGTCTGCACTTGTGGACTCCTCATGAGCGGGTTGAGGAAACGGACTCCACCACTGTGAAGCAATCAGGGGTGAACGCGCCGGCCCTTGCGGAAGAAATTTGTGTGGATCTTCGCAGGCCGGCCAATACCACATTTCACCTTTGTTGCGCCGGCTGTATTAATTTCTGATGATCTAGCACACAAGAAAAAAATCCCCCGGCGAACGTCGCGCTCGGAGCGACCCTTGCAACCGGACGACCTGGGACTATATACGCAGGGTGACCGACCTGGCCACCCCGGGCGACACAGTGCAGGTAAGCCACGACAGGGGGTCGATATTGTTTCCATAAAGGGAAAATAACGTTTTTGTTGACCCTTTGTTTTGCCCTATATAGTATGACAGTAATACCCAATCATTCGTTCCCCAAACACCACGCTCCTGAACGTCACAAGAACGCGAGTATGTTGTTTGTTAGGTTCACAAGTCATCAGGAACATCACCAAGACAAGAAAGGGTGAACCCCTAGCAGGGGAACGGTCATGACTCTGCAGATGGATCTTCCGACCGCGGACGAATACCCGACCCGTAAGGCCACCGAAGCCGCACTCCTCTACCGCAAGGACCCCACCGTCTGGGGTGACAAGAACAGCGGCCCCTTCAGCGATGAAGAGCTGCGCGGATACGACCGGCGCGGTTACGCCCAGATCGAGTCGCTCATCAGCGGTGAGGAGGTCCAGACCTACAGCGAGGAACTCGAGCGCCTCGGCTCCGACAGTGAACTCCGCAAGGACGAGCGTGTGGTCGTCGAGCCGACCTCCGACGAGGTCCGTTCCGTCTTCGAGGCACACAAGATCAGTCCGCTCTTCGCCGACCTGGTCAACGACCCGCGCCTGGTGGAACGTGCTCGCCAGCTCCTCGGCTCGGACGTCTACGTCCACCAGAGCCGAATCAACTACAAGCCCGGATTCGGCGGCGGGTCCTTCTACTGGCACTCGGACTTCGAGACCTGGCACGCCGAGGACGGCATGCCGCGCATGCGCGCCGTCAGCTTCTCCATCGCCCTGACGGAGAACTACACACACAACGGCGCCCTGATGATCATGCCGGGCTCGCACCGCACGTTCGTGTCGTGTGTGGGCGAGACCCCCGACGACTACTACAAGACGTCGCTCAAGAGTCAAAACATCGGCACCCCGGACCAGAAGTCGCTGGAATACCTGGCCGACCAGCACGGCATCGACGTGCTGACCGGGCCCACCGGGGGCGCGATCGTGTTCGACTCCAACTGCATGCACGGCTCGGGTGGAAACATCACGCCGTACCCGCGTTCGAACATCTTCATCGTGTTCAACAGTGTGGAGAACACCTGCACGAAACCGTTCTCCGCCAACAACCCGCGTCCGGAGTTCCTCGCCGCACGTGACTTCACCCCGGTGGGTCGCTGAGGCCACGAGGTCGAGGCGTCGAAGCACCGTGGGTCGGCCCCGCCCCTGGCGATGAAACCCGGCGGGTGGGGCCTGCCCGTGCCACTCTGGTGCGGGCAGGTGGCCCAACAGACCGTCCGGGTCCGACCAGCTACTTGGTCAGGGAGCTGACCAGGACCCCACCCAGGGCGCCGTGGGCGCGGCGGGTGGCCGGGCGTAGCGAATCCACGTCGACCTTGGTGTACGACATCCCCAAGTGGTCGTCCCACGGGATACGCACGATGGCGCGGCAGCGGCCCCGGGCCACCCGTTCGGCCACGTCCACGTCCGGCAGGCTGCGTTTGCTGACACCGTTGATCACCAACACCGAACCGGCACGCAGACCGCTGTAGCCGTTGCCGTCCAGCCACTCGAAGGTCATCGACACCGCACGCTCGGCGTCGGCACTGGCCGGGGCCACCAACACCAGCCCGTCGGCGACCGGCAGGGCCCGAGACACACCGGTGGCCGCCGGGTCCAACAGGGTCAGGTCGTAAAAACCACCGAGGAGTTCGGTGAGCCGACCGTAGTCGCGATCATCCAGGGTCTGCACGTACGGGTCGTCGAGGGTCTGCACAACCTCCAGGCCGCTCACCGACCGGTCGACGTAGGAACGCATCTGCTCGTACTCGGTGACCGTCTCGGCGTTGGCCAGCAACGCCGTGAGGGTCTCCGAGGCCTGGGCACCCACACGGCGGGAAAGACCGTTCGGCCCGGGGTTGACGTCGACCGCGGTCACCCTGTCGTCGCGGTGCTGGGCCAGGGTGTGGCCGATCATGAGCGTGGTGACGGTCTGCCCGGCACCGCCGGTGCAGCCGAGCACGACCAGGCTCCGGGGGCCGGGAAGGGGTGCGCGCAACCGTTCGATGTCGTCGGGAGGAAGGGGTGAGCGTGCGGACGCGGTCGACCCACCCGTGACGACCTTGGCCAGGCGCCGCCAACCGCGGGTGCCGGTCGCGGGGGAGGGTTCGGCCGACGATCGGGAATGTTGTGCCGGCACCCCGTGGGGGGTGTCGCCCAGGCGTTCGTGCTCACCGGTGCCGTGGTCCAGTTCCAGGTCGGGCCTGCCTTCCCGGGCCGGTGGTTCGGGTTCCTCACCGGGTACGGGGTGGCCGAACAGTTGTCCGAGTTTGCGGGCGTTCTGGGCAACACGGTGGAACACCCCGTCCTGGGGGTCCCACTGGTGGAGGGGAAGGTCCTGGTCGGGCCGTTCCTCGACGCTTGCGGCCTCGTCCGTGGTCTTGTCTGTGCTCTTGTCCGTGGTTTCCTCGGCGGTCCCGGTGCCTCCGTCGCTGCGACCCAGGTCGGCCAGGCTCTTGTTCCGACGCGGATCCCGAGCCGGCGCGGGGGACTTTTCCTCAAAGGCCTGTACGCCACTTCGGCAGGCACGACGCCGCTCCAGGGCCTGGGCCTCGGCACGTTCCAGGTCGGCGACGGTACGGCGCGGCACACTCGAGGCGGGATCCTCCTCCGCAGGGGTGGTGCGGTCGGTGGGGGAAGTGTCCTTGCGGACCTCCACAAAGCTCACGAGTTCCCCGGTGCCGTGGTCCAGCTGTGTCGGCGGTTTGGCGGGCGTGTCCGCGTCCTCCGCCACGGGTTCACGTTCTTCCCGTAGCTCCCGTACGGGGATGACCGGGTTGCCACGATCACCCACCTTGGGTTGGTCGGGGTGGCGTTCCTTGCCGTCCTCGAACCACTCCGCGGGGTCCTCGCCCTGGTGGTCCTGTTCGGTGGTGGGCCGGGCGTCGGCGAACTTGGGGCGCGGCGGTGCGGGGGTGTCGGCCTTGATGAGGTGCTGGTCGAGTACGGACATGTGCTCGTTCCACTCCGGGCCGTGATCCTCTTCCTCGTGCGCGCGGGGCGGCATGGCCTCGTGCTCACCGGTGCCGTGGTCCAGCTCCGGCACCACGGGGGCCTGGTCGGGGGTGTATTGCCGGTCGGTGCGGTGGTCGGTGGCCCCTTCCTCCGGGGAAGGTTCCGAGGCCGGTGGTGACCAGGGGGCGTCCGTGGCCGGTCGGCCGGAAGCTGCGGCATAGCGGGCGGCGTAGTCGGACACGTCCGGGTAGGTACCCCCACCCCCGGCGCCGGGCCGGTCCAGTTCCCAGGGTGCGGCGTGCGGGCGCTTCTTACGGCGCGGCTCCGTGGAGGGGGAAGTGGTGCCCTCCTGCGGGGCGGGGGCCGGCAGACCCTGGCCCCGGGCGCGGACGCGGGGCGGCTGTGCCGGGGCGCGTTCGGCGGCCCGTTCCCCCCGGGTCGGGTGTTGCCGCTCGGTGGCTTGCGTGTGCTCGGTGTCGCCCTCGGCGGCAAGGGCCCGTGCGTGCCTGCTGCGGCGCTCGTCCAGTTCGCGGGCGACCCGTAGCCCCTGGGCACGGCCACGCAGGCGTCGGGCGGCCGGTGTTTCCTCGGCGTGCTGGTCGGTGTCGGGTGCGGCCATGACCTCCTCGGCACGGTGGCGGGTGCTCTTGTGGCGGGCCGCCTCGGCGAGTTCCGCGCTGGACATCGGCCCGGTGTCACTGCTGGTGGAGGCGCCCTTGGAGGTCAGGCCGACGGGTGTTTTCCCGGAGGAGGTACGCAAGGAGGCGAACCACTCGTCGCGGTCGCGCCGCTCGTCCTCCTCGGTGTCAAAGACCGGTTCGTCGAAGTCGTCCTCTGTCTCCTGGTGTTCGGCGCTGTGGGTTCCCTCGTCCCGGTCGGGCGGGCCGGGCTCGTCCGTCCCGGTCGGGTCCAGCGCGAAACCGAAGTAGTTCAGGACGCGTTTGCCCACACTGCGTCGGGGTCGTTCCTCGTGGTGATCGGTTCCCTCGCCCAGGGCGCGGGTGAAGGTGCGCGACCGGGCCGGTGGGTGCTCTTCGGGCCCGGTGGGTTCCTGGGCGGCCCGGTGGTGGTCGGGCCGGGACGCGGCGAGCGCGGGCACCCGCTCCCGTTCCTCTTCGTGGTCGGGGGGTGTGGTTTCGGGTTCGAGTTCGTCTTGGGTCCGGGACTCGACGGGGGGTTCGGACGCGTGCCACAGCGGGGGCGCCTCTGCCGGGATGGGGTGCAGGGCCGGGGCTTCCTCGGCCCTTTCCGCCGCGTGTTCTTCCGAAGCGGCCTGCGCGCGGTCGGTGCTCCGCAAGGGCAGGGGCCCGCAGGCCGGGTCGCGGTGCCACACGCGTACCGACACCCGTACCTCGGAGGGTTCGTACTCGGGGGCCAGGCGGGTGTACACGCGGGCCTCGGTGAAAAAGCGTGCCTGGGAAAGCAGCAGTTCGGTCAGGCGTTTGCCCTCGATCACCGGCCTGGTGGCCAGCACGGTGATCACGCCGGGCGGTACCACCCACAGCACCAGGTGCCACCCGTTGCCGAAGACGAAGGGTGCGTTGACGATGCTGAGCAGCACCGCCCAGAGCACGAACACCCCCACGGCGACCCCGAAGGTCGCCACGGGAAGGGGCATGGGAAGCCGGAAATCGTAGAGCTTGTACAGCCGCTTCTCAATACGCCAGATGTTGGTGTATGTGGGCAGATCCACGATGTCCGGCCTCCCCTATTCCGCCGATACGCCCATCGCTCGGGCGAGTGCGACTGCGATGACCTCGATGATGCCGGGGACATAGAAGACGATCCCGATGAAGATCGCCAGGATGATGAACTGCGCAAAGCGCGTGATCTCCCTGGTGAACAGGAAAAACACCGCCACGATGGAAACGATGACCAGGAACAGGGGGCCGAAGAAGCCGCGCAGGAAGTCGGCCAGGCCCCCGGTGTCGGGGGCGTTCTCCGTCGGGGTCGCCTCCGCCGCAAGAGCAAGGAGGTCGGCGCTGCCTGCGCTCAAGGTATCGGTGGTGGATGACAGCAGGGGGAGCATCTCAAGCACCGCCCCCCGGGGTTGTCTCTGCTGTGCGCATGGTTCTTCTCGTCTCCTTGCCTACTGTCCCCATCAGTCGCCCAGTGCGAACGGGGAACCCTGGATGTCACGCACGTCCCATCCGTCTCCGGTGTGCACGACGGTCACCAGGTAATCCTGGGCCAGCTGACCCGTCTGACCATCGTCGGGGCCGGGGACGTTCCAGCGAACGGTCACGGGTACCTGTCGCACGTCCTCATCATCCCCGGTCGAGGTGTGGGACAGCACCGTGACATCGGTCAGTTCGGCAAATACCAGACTGTCCTCCGGAAGCGCGGCGATGGATTCCCCGGTCTCCACGTACCGGTCCAGGTGATCGTCCTGTGCGTAGGCCTCGAAGAAACCTTCCAGCATCTCCTGGATCGCGGGGCCGGAGGCTTCGTCGATGTCGGCGTCCGGCCGTTGGGGTGCGCCCACCGGGGGTGCCGCCAGCAACGCGGGGCGTCCGGAGACCGCCAGTGACCCGTCCGGGTCGGCGTACACGGGGATGTCCAGGGCCATCGTCTCGCCGTTGATGTCGCCGCGGACGGTGACCATGGCGTTGTGCTCGTCACGTACGTCCACCCCGACGACGGTGAGGTTCTTGCCGGTGAGGCTGTCGGCGGGCAGTTCGAGGTCGGCCGCACGTCCTTCGGGCATGTACTCGGCCAGGGAGTCGATCCGTGTCTCGGGGTCCTTGGTGTCCACGTAGGTCCGGGCGAACCCGAGGGCGAACGCGGTGGCCGCGGTCTCGGGGTAGGTGTTCTCCTCGGGTTGTTCGATTTCGTCGGTGGGTGTGGAGAAGGCGAAACCGCCACGCAACGGGATCCAGATACCGTTGAAGATGACCACGAGGATGAACAGCCACAGGACGACGCGTCCGAGTCCGACCAGCCACCGCCCGCCCGCGCCGGCGCTGGGCCGTCGGGCCGGGGGTGCGTCGAACTCTGCGTCGTCCTGGTCACGCACGGTCGGGCCGCGCCGTGACGCCTTTGCCATCCCGCCTCCTGCTCTTGGTTTCTGGAAGCGATCGTGATCGTTCCATGACCTTGTCTACCCCATCCCTATAGTGAGGCATTGTGCGGGTTGGGATCGGCTGCGGGGGCTGCGCGTTTCCCATGAAGTGCGCATTACCCCCCTCGAATGATCTTCACAAAGGGAACAATCCACCACAATTGACCACAAAACCCTCTCCATAGATGGGGCTCTGCGGACATTTTCGGCCGGCCCGGAAAGCGAATAGTCACCGTGCGGAGAGGAAGAGGTGACCCGGGAAGCCGGCAAACCCGACCGAAGTCACCAAGCCGCCCGGGCCGGGGGTGAGCACCTCGAGCAAACACCCGTCGACCCCTTTCCCGGGCGTTCTCCTCCGCCAAACAGGCATCCGCACACGAGGTGCAGGCCTGGGCGCACGCGATACACGCATCGATACAGGCAGCGATCTTGTCCCGAAGGTCCCCACCGGGGTCCTCCGGGTGTGTTTCCAGCATCCTTCCGGCGATGTCCATGATCTTTTCCACCTTCCGTTCCCACCGGCCCTCGCCGGCCCGGTATCGGCTCCCCGCAGCCGCCTTCCCGATGGTGCTTCCCCACCGCGTCACCTCCCTCACCTGCGTTTTCACCTCTTCCGGAGGGGGTAGCTGTGTCCTTGCGCCCGGTTGATCGAACACAACGCCGAGGAGGGATCGCAGATGAGCGACGTCCAACCTCCGATCGCCGATTACGAAGGGCTTCCGATCAGCACACTCCAACACCGCGTCCGGTCACTCGACGCGGAGCAGATGCGCACGCTGATCGCCTACGAGGAAAGTCACGCGGACCGGACCGGTGTCCTGGAGATCCTGGAAAACCGGCTGCAGCAGTTGGAGGAGGGTGCCCAACCCTCCGAAGGTGACCAGAGCTTCCAACCGGAAACACCCGGACCTCCGGAAGGCGGCTCCCAAGCCGGTGCGGACACCACCGCACCCATCTCGAACACCAAGATGCGCAGCCAACCCGACCAGCCCGTCCAGCCCAAGGGCGGTGTGCAGCCCCGCAAGGAGTAGGACCACCGAAGAAGGGGAAACCGAGGCGAGGCACTTTCCGCGCATACGCGTAAAAGACCGTCTTGTTCCCCGAAGGCTCTGGGAAGGACCCCACAGGCAGAAGGGTGAGACACGTGCAGCACGACATCTTCATCGGCCAGGTACAAACACGCGCCCGTCTCGACAGTCGCGGGGCGGCGGAGACGGCCACCAGGGCGACCCTGGAGACCCTCGCCGAGCGGATCACCCCGGAACTCGCGGACAACCTGGCCTCCCAGCTGCCACGCGAGATCGGGGAGAACGTACGCAGGGTCACCGTCGACAGGGAAAACGAATCCGTCGGGGTCGAGTCGTTCGGTGAACGCGAGTTCATCGACCGGGTCTCCGAACGTGCCTACAGCGACCACCCCACGGCGGCGCACAGCTCTCGCGCGGTCTTCGAAGTACTCGACGAAGCCACCACGGGCGAGCTCATGGACAAGGTTCGCCGGTCTCTACCGGAGGACCTGCGCGAGTTCACACTCCAAGGCAGCCAGGACTGAACCGCCTCACCCGCTCATTCGCCGATCCACGTCCGTGGACACGAAAGTAAAGGGGCCCGGCGTGGGCCACCGCACAGGCCGGGCCCGGAACACCTCGAGCACGTGGGTGGACCTCCCCCTTCGGGCCGAGGACGTAGTCTTGGTGCCATGCCCCTGCATTCCAACCTCTCGCCCGTTGCCGCCCTCCTCGGTACCTGGCACGGTCCTGGCCACGGTGAGTACCCGACGATCGACCCGTTCGAGTACACCGAAGAGGTCACCTTCACCGACGTGGGCAAACCCTTCCTGCTCTACGAGCAGCGCACCTGGTCACCCAAGGGCGCACCGATGCACGTGGAGACCGGCTATCTACGGGTCTCGGGCGAAGGTGTCGTGGAATTCGTCCTGGCCCAACCCACCGGCCAGACCGAACTGGCCGAAGGCCCCCTGGTGACCACCGAACCCGACGGATTCACCTGCGAACTGCACTCCCGAGTCGTCAACGCCGCAAGCGCCAAAACAGTCGAAGCGACCATCCGCCACCTCCACCTCGCCGGTGACACACTCAGGACGAGGTTTGCGATGGCCGCGGTCGGCGTCCCGATGACCCACCACCTCAGTTCGGTGCTGCAACGACGCCAGTAGACACACGTGGAAGGTCGAGCCCCGGCCGTCGTGCAAGGGGCATCACCCGTTGTCCGCACCGCGTTCGGCCCGCGGTCCGCCTTCCTGTATGCAGCATCTTGCCCACCGTGGTGATCGGCTCAAGTGCGTCCCCGGGTACTGCGATGGACGTCGAGATCGAGCCCACGTGAGGACGCGATCGTCTCCAAGTAGACGGCGAGCCGGTCGAGGTCGCTCTCGTCGAGATCCTGGGTGAAGTCCGTCTCGTGGGCCTCGGCGACAGGACGCAGCGCGGTGAGCAGCTCTTCGCCCTCGGGGGTGAGGTGTACTTCGTGGCTGCGACGATCGGTGGCGCTCCGGCGCCGTTCGATCCTTCCCCGGCGTTCGAGGCGGTCCAGGACGGCGACGACCCGGCTCGGCCCCACTCCGAACATCTCGCCGGCCGCCTTCTGGCCGATACCGGGGTTGTGGCCGATCAGCCGCAACAGTCCGGCCTCCGATGCGGTGATGTCCAACGGGGCAAGGGCCTGCTCAAAAGCTGTGGATGCGTCGGACCCCAGCTGGGCGAGCAGGAAGGCGATGCGGCGTGGTCGACGAGTGTTCATGGAAACCAGGTTAACTCACTTGATGAATCATTCATGGGGTG
>DXDP01000324.1 GCA_019115445.1 Candidatus Nocardiopsis merdipullorum | reverse complement strand
CCGGCGATGGCACGCAGGTCGTCCAGGCCGGCCACCCCGCCGCTGGCCACGACGGGCTTGTCGGTGTGCTTGCACACGGTACGCAGCAGCTCCAGGTTGGGGCCCTTGAGCATGCCGTCCTTGTTGACGTCGGTGACCACGTAGCGGGCGCACCCCTCGCTCTCCAGGCGCTCCAGGGTTTCCAGCAGGTCACCGCCCTCGCGGGTCCACCCGCGTGCGGCCAGGGTCGTGCCACGCACGTCCAGACCGATGGCGACCCGGTCACCGTGTTCGGCGATGATCTTGGCACACCATTCGGGGTTTTCCAGTGCGGCCGTACCGATGTTGATCCGGGAGCATCCGGTGTCCAGGGCCGCGTTCAGCGATTCGTCGTCACGGATACCGCCGGACAGTTCCACCTTCACATCGAGTCGACCGACGATGTCGCGGAGCAGCTCCCTGTTGTGGCCGCGGCCGAACGCCGCGTCCAGGTCCACCAGGTGGATCCATTCGGCCCCGGCGTCCTGCCAGGTCTTTGCCGCGGTGAAGGGGTCGCCGTACCTGCCTCCGGAGTCCGCCTTGCCCTGGACGAGTTGGACGGCCTGGCCGCCCGCCACGTCCACGGCGGGCAGCAGCTCGAGTACGGAGGTGGACGGGGTGTGGGTCATGGGTCTTCTCACATTCGGTTCGGAGCGTCGGTGAAGTGGGCGTGAACGTATCAGCCACGATCGAGGCAGGGTGTGGATCCGATGGGCCTACGGGCGTGCAGAAGTTCTACCGGGTTGCCCGAACCGCGGTCCGGAACGACCACTCGTGACGGCATGGACAGTGCCCTTTCCGGTGGGGACGGTGACCGCCGCAGGTCATGGCCTCATGAGAAGTAGCCCAGGCGCAGCACGCCGGAAGCCACCGCCAGTACGACACAGGCGCCCATGAGCAGACCCAACACCCGGTGGATCTTCCACAGCGCGTAGGCTCCCCCGGCCAGGAATCCACCCAGCGCGAGCAGGGCCAGGCCCCACAGATCGGTGTCCATCTACAACGCGCCCTTGGTCGAGGGGACCCCGCTCACTCGCGGGTCGCTCTCGGTGGCCCGCCGCAGGGCTCGAGCCACGGCCTTGAACTGGCACTCCACGATGTGGTGGGCATTACGCCCGTAGGGCACGTGGATGTGCAGGGCCATGCGGGCCTGGGCCACGAAGGACTCGAAGATGTGTCGGGTCATGGTCGTGTCGTAGTCACGGCCGATCACCGGAGCCATCCCCTCGGGCTCACTGTGCACCAGGTAGGGGCGTCCGGAGACGTCGACGGACACCTCGGCCAGCGCCTCGTCCATGGGTACCTTCACGTCGGCGAAGCGACGGATGCCCTGCTTGTCGCCGAGGGCCTCGCGGAAGGCGGCTCCCAGGGCCAGTGCGGTGTCCTCCATGGTGTGGTGCGAGTCGATGTGCAGATCACCTTCGGTGCGCACGGTCAGGTCGAACAGGCCGTGTTTGGCGATCTGGTCGAGCATGTGGTCGAAGAAACCGACGCCGGTGGAGACGTCCGCCGTGCCGGTGCCGTCGAGGTCGACCTCGACCATGACCTTGGTTTCCTTCGTGGTGCGTTCCACACGTCCGGTACGACTCATGGTTACTTCCTTCGGTGATCTGTGATGGGGTCAGCGGCGGCCGGTGGCGCGCAGCAGTGCTGCGCGAAAGGCCGCGGTCTCCTGGGCTGTGCCGACGGTGACGCGCAGCCAACCCTCGGGACCGGTCTCGCGTATGAGGATCTGCTGTTCCAGCAGTGCCTTCCACACGGCGGTGCGGTCCTCGAAGACCCCGAACATGATGAAGTTGGCGTCGGAGTCGGCCACGTCGAAGCCCTGGCCACGCAGCCACTCCACGAGCCTGTCACGTTCGGTGCGCAGTTCGTCCACGGCCGACAGTAGTTCATCGGCGTGGTCGAGTGCGGTGCTTGCGACCGCCTGGGTGATCGCCGACAAGTGGTAGGGCAGGCGTACCAGCTGTAGGGCCTCGACGACGGCGGGGTGGGCCGCCAGGTAACCGACGCGGGCCCCCGCGAGCGCGAAGGCCTTGGACATGGTGCGTGAGACGATCAGACGTGGGAATTCCTCGAGCAGCGACAGGGCGCTGGGGGTGCCCTGTCGACGAAATTCCGCGTAGGCCTCGTCCACCACCACGACACCGGGTGCGGCCTCGACGACACGGCGGATGTCGGCAACGTCCAGCGCGGTGCCGGTGGGGTTGTTCGGCGAGGTCAGGAACACAACGCTGGGCCGGTGCTCGGCGATGGCGGACAGGGCGGTGTCCACGTCGACACGGAAGTCGTCACCACGCGGAACCGACATCCATTCCGTGTTGGTGCCTCGGGTGATGATCGGGTGCATCGAGTAGGACGGTGTGAAACCCATCGCGATCCGGCCGGGACCGCCGAAGGCCTGCAGGATTTGTTGCAGGGCCTCGTTGGACCCGTTGGCGGCCCACACGTGGTCGGCGGTCAGGCCGTGGCCGAGGTAGCCCGCGAGCTTCTCCCGCAAACGGCCCGCGTCCCGGTCGGGGTAGCGGTTCAGGCTCAGTGCTGCCCGGCCGACCGTGTCGGCCAGAGCCCGACTCAGGTCCTGGGAGGGCGCGTACGGGTTCTCGTTGGTGTTGAGCACCACGGGTACGTCCAGTTGTGGTGCTCCGTAGGGCGAGCTGCCGCGCAGGTCCTCGCGCAGCGGTAGGTCGTTCAGGGTGAAGCTCACGTGTTCACGCTCGTGATCTGTTGTGCGGTGGCGGACGCAT
>DXDP01000032.1 GCA_019115445.1 Candidatus Nocardiopsis merdipullorum | reverse complement strand
TACTTCAGGAGCTTTCCGGAAACACCTCGCTCACGGAGCGAACCATATCGGGTACATGGGCGTCAGACCGCGAGAGCGATGGTGGTGTGAGTAGATGATCAAGTGCACGGCCCCCGGCTGCCACGGTTGGGCGAAGGGCGGCTCCTGTGGCGTGTGTGGCCTTGTCCCCGAGGAAGCGCGGGCTCCCCAAGACGCGTACGCTCCCCCACCGGTGTCGCCGCAGGGCGATCCCGGTGCTCCCCGTGGGCGCCCGTGGACTCCACGGACGCACGACCAGGGAGGAGGGGCGTTCCCCCGCAAAGCCCCTGAGCCCGCAAAGAGTGGGCCCGACCGGTGGAGGTCCTCGACCTCGACACACCGTGCTTCCTCCGAGGTCACGGTGCCCACCCACTCCGCCTCCGAGAGCATCAAGCTTTCCGGACACTCCGGCCCCGGCAGCATCACGGACACGGTCGGCACGGCCGACAGTGCCGCCCTTTCCAGCCGCAGCAGCCGCGGGTCGGCCCGGGGGATGCTCGGCATGGGGATGGTCCAGGTCCCCCCGGTGCCCTACCGGGACCCGGCCGAAGCGGTCATGACCGATCCGGTGGTGTCGGAGAAGAGCCGTTTTTGCGGTAACTGCGGGGAGAAGGTCGGCCGCAGCAGGGACGGCCGCACCGGCCGCACGGAAGGTTTTTGTCGCCGCTGTGGGACCCAGTTCTCCTTCAGCCCCAAGCTCGCCAAGGGTGACCTGGTCGGTGGCCAGTATGAGGTGCTGGGCTGTTTGGCCCACGGTGGCCTCGGATGGATCTACCTGGCGCGTGACCGCAATGTCAACGATCGCTGGGTCGTGCTCAAGGGCCTGCTCAACGCCGGTGACGCCGAGGCACACAAAGCAGCGGCGGCGGAACGGGCGTTCCTGTCGGAGGTCGAGCACCCCAACATCGTCAAGATCATCAATTTCTCCCAGCACCCCGATCCACGTACCGGTATCCCCGGTGGTCTCATCGTCATGGAGTACGTGGGTGGCAAATCGTTGCGGGAACTGCTCGTCGAACGTCGGGAGGAGGACACCGCGGACGATGTCCTGCCGCTCGAGCAGGTCATCGCATACGGTTTGGAATGCCTGCGTGCCCTCGGTCACCTACATTCCAAGGGCATGCTCTACTGCGACTTCAAACCCGAGAACGTCATTCAGAGCGAAGAACAGATCAAGCTGATCGACCTGGGTGGGGTGCGTCGGATGGACGACATGGTCAGTTCCGTCTACACCACGCCCGGGTACCGGGTCCCCGATGACGAACTACGCGGTCCCGGCCCGTCGATCAGCACCGACCTGTACTCGGTGGGTCGTGCCCTTGCGGTGCTGAGCTTCAAGTTCAACTTCATCCGGGAACACCCCTACAGTCTCCCGCCGCGCACGTCGGTGCCGTTGTTGAGGCATCACGAGTCCTTCGACCGGTTGCTGCGTCGTGCCACGCACATCGAACCGGAGCGGCGTTTCCACGACGCCGGGGAGATGGCCGACCAGCTCACCGGTGTGCTCAGGGAAGTGCTCTCCGAACAGAAGGAGGTGGCTCACCCGGATGTCTCCACGTTGTTCGACGGGGAGAACTTCAGTGGGGCCGATGTCGGCCCCCAGGACGCCGACGAACTGCTCACCGCGCCCTCTCCGACCATGGCCGTGAGGATGCTTCCGACCCCACTCATCGACCTCACCGACCCCGCCGCCCAGCTGTTGCGCGGGTTTGCGGCGCTTCCCCCGAGAGAACTCGTCACGACCCTTCGCTCCGCCCGAACACCCACCCCCGAGACATGGTTGATGTTGACCCGGGTCCTCATCACAGAGGGGCACAGGCACGAGGCCATGGACACTCTCCAGCAGTTCAGCCGAGCGGCCCCCGGGGACTGGCGAACCATGTGGTACCTGGCGGTCGCCGAACTCAGCGCCGGAAGGTTCGAAGAGGCCCGCCACCACTTCGACGAGCTCTACGGTCACCTGCCGGGTGAGGCCGCCCCCAAACTGGGGTTGGCCATCGCCTGTGAGCACATCGGGGAACTGGAGACCGCTGCCCGCCAGTACCGGACGATCTGGAACACCGACCACTCCTTCGTCAGCGCCGCGTTCGGCCTGGCTCGCGTCCGGATCGCCCAGGGCTTGTGGAACGAGGCGATCGCCGTCCTGGACACGGTTCCGGAACTGTCGAGCCTTCACGTCCATGCTCAGGTCGCCATGGTCGCGGTCCTGGCCGATCAACACCGATCCATCGACACGGACGACTTCGTGTGGGCCGGGCACCGCCTCGAACAGATCGGACTGGGCAGCGAGGCCACCGACCGGCTCGCCGTACGTGTTCTGGAGGCCGTCCTGCTCTGGTTGGAAACCGGCGGCCGTACCCCCGACGGTCAGGACCTGCTCGGCGGGGCGTTCACGGAGGAAGCGGTACGAAGCAACCTGGAGGAGCGCTGTCGGGCTCTGGCGAACCGAGCGGCCGTGGCCACCGATCGGTACGAACTCATCGACAAGGCCAACTCTCTACGCCCAGTGACGCTGCTGTGAAGAATGAAGGAACGGCAATGACAAAGGTGCGGACCTGCCCCACGTGCGCCGACAGGATCGCTGCCGGCGACTCCTATTGTGAGGGTTGTGGCCGTACTCTGCCGGGGGATGTGCGCAAGGCCCCGGCCGGACCCGACGAAGTACCCACCGCCCCTCAGGAAAGTCTGGTGGGTGTGGTGCCCGGGGACGACGAGGGCGGAAAGTTTCCCGAGAAGGAGACGCGCGAAGAACCGCCCCGGAACGAGAACGAGCAAAGGCCCCAGGACGGTACGGGACGGTCGGCCCCTTCCGAGGGCAACGAGGCCGTGCACAGTGGTGACACACCACTGACCGAGCGCCTTGCGGCCGACTCCGAGTGGGACGAGATCGATGTCATGGCCACCCAGCCAGTACGTCGTGATGCCTTCCTCACGGCGATGAACCCGCACTCGTCCACGGAGGGGTTGCTGTCCCCGACCCCGCCGTCGACGAACGGCGCAGCGTCCGAGACCCCCACCGAGGAGATCCCCACAGAGAAGATCCCCGAGTGGCCTCCCCCGGCCTCGGGCAGCGACCCGGTGCGCCCCACCAACCCCGAGCTGTGTGCATGGTGTCCGGGCCGGGTCGACGACGGCTACTGCACGGAGTGCGAACTCTTGCAACCCACGGGCCGTGACCACGTCGTGATCCGCGCGGGCCGGGCATACGGTGTCAGTGACCTGGGCCTGCGACACAAACGCAACGAGGACGCCATGGCCGTACGGGTCATCGTCGACGACGCCCCGCACGCGCCCGGGACCGTCTGCGCGGTGGTGTGTGACGGGGTGTCCAGCTCGCCACGTTCCGACGAGGCCTCCCGAATCACCGCCGAGACCGGGGTGCAGGTCCTGGTCGAACAGATGCGCCGAGGGGTCGACGCACGCGAGGCGACCGGAACGGCGATGACCAGGGCGGCCGAAGCGGTCTCGGCGATCGCCGACTCGCCCGGCTCCGCCCCGGCCTGCACGTACGTCTCCGCGGTCGTCTCCCCGAACACCGGAACGGTCACCGTGGGCTGGGTGGGAGACAGCCGTGCCTACTGGCTCTCCGGGGGCCCCACCGCCAGTGCCTCGACACTGCTCACCAGAGACGACTCCTGGGCCGAGGCGATGGTTCAGGCCGGGGCCCTTTCGCGCGAGGAGGCGATGCGATCGACCCACGCCCACGCACTCATCGCCTGGATGGGGGCGGACTCCGGTGAGATCGACGCGCACGTGGCCACTGTCACGCCGACCGGTCCCGGTGTGGTCCTGCTCTGCAGTGACGGGCTGTGGGACTACCTTCCCGAGGCCCAGGCCATGGCCGAAGCCGTCCCGGAGGCAGGAGTCTCCCCCCTGGAATCGGCCCATGCCTACGTCGACCTCGCACTTCGTGCGGGCGGCAAGGACAACATCACGGTCGTCGTCGTACCGGTTCCCGCAGGAGGTGCCCGTGCCGAACGGCCCTGACGACACCGGCGGTATCTTTCGACTCGGGTAGGAGGGACCCATGCCCAGCTGCCCCTCCGGGCATAATTCCACCGCGTCCGACTTCTGCGATGTCTGTGGGCTGCGTCTGCAGACGTACACGTCCCCGAAGACCCCCGAACTCCGGCCCACCGTGGCACCGTGGTCACACGGGCCGGAGCAGTGGTTCTCCGAGGAGCAGACGGGTGGCTCCTGCCCGGAGTGCGGCACCGCTCGTGCAGGCCGTTTCTGTGAGGAGTGCGGGTACGACTTCGTCCTGCGGTACGAAGAACACCAGCACGGCCCCGGCACCGGAGAGGATGCGGTGTGGCGTGTGGTGGTGGCGGCCGACCCGGCCTATTACCAGTACATGGTCGACCGGGGCATGCTCGACCCCGAGCAGTTGGTTTTTCCCTCGAACAGTCGGCGTCGACGTATCCTCCTCGAGGGCGACAAGGTCCACATCGGCAGAAGCAGTCCCTCTCGAGGTTTCGTCCCGGAGATCGATCTCGGAGGTGCCGAGGGAGACCCCGCGATCTCGCACCTCCACGCGCTTCTTCTGTCCAGGCCCGGTGACCGGTGGGCGCTCCTCGACCTCGGTTCGACCAACGGAACCACGATCAACGGAACCGGTGACCCGATCACCCCCAACGTGGAGGTCCCCCTGAATGACAACGATCGGATCTATGTCGGCGCATGGACCGTCATCATCCTTTACAAGAGGTGACGTCGGATGATCTCCCCCCACATCGACGGAACCGCCCGCTCCCCGGGCCACGGGAAGCCGCCGGCCGGCACGGACCGAGGCCGTGTCGAACCGGGGCGGTGGCGGGTCGGAAGCACGTTCGCAAGGGTACGAGCGTGGCTGGGCACGACCCCCGCACGCGTGTGGTTGTTGACGATGACGGCCGTGGTGACGATTGCGGGGTTGTTCGTCTCGGCGTCGATCACGCTCGGCCACGCACGGGACGGGTCGAGTCTGCTCGGCCATGACGCAGGCCCCCAGGCGATGGCCACGACCGAGCTGTACCTGGCGCTGGCGGACATGGACGCCCGTATGGCCGACGTCCTGCTCATGGGTGATGACCACGATCTCGGGTCCGGGCGCGAGAACGTGCTGGAGATGTATGACGACAGTCGGGAGCAGGCCCACGGGGCACTTCTGCAGGCCGCGTCGCTGACCGAGGGCGACTCCATCGAGGAGACCAACGTCCGTGCGGTCCTCAACGGCCTCGGTGAGTACGAGCAAAGGACCGGACGCGCGCTCCTGTTGAACGACGAGGCCGGGGCCGGGCCCGGCCGGATCGACGACGACGCCTTGGCCGAATACCGCCGGGCCACTCGACTCATGCACACCGAGTTGCTCCCGAAGGCCTTCAACCTGGGGTTGGGTTCCTCGGCCATCGTGCGTGCCGGCCACGAGGCGGGACAGTCCTCCGTCACTCTGGGGATGTTGGGGGTGGGTGGTGCCGGCGTGTTGGCGATCACCGCTCTTGTTTCTCTCCAGGTCTTTCTACGGATACGTTTTCGGCGCCGTTTCAACGTGCCCGTCCTGGCCGCCACCGCCGGAGTCCTCGCACTGACCGCGGGTGTGGTCCTGGCGCTCGACAGTGCCGCGGGGTATCAGCGTGATGCCAAGGAAGAGGGGTTGAACGCGGCCATGGCGCTGTCCCGGGCCGAGGCGATCGCCACCGACATGCAGGCGGACCAGAGCCGCTATCTCCTGGACCCCGAGCAGGCCGACAACTACCAGCAGGTGTACCTGGAGCGCGCCCAGCAGGTGCTGTTCCGTCCTGCGGACGACCTGGAGGAGTACTACGGGCAGATCGCCGAGGTCACCGAGTCCTCCTCTTCGGAGCCGTCCGAGGCGGGCGGTGACGACGGGGACGACCCCGGCACCCTCGGCTATCTGGGGCAGGACGCCCAGGATGCGCTGATCGCCGGGCAGACGCAGGCCCTTGCGGAGGTCCTGGAAGCCTACAACGGACTCCAGGAGCAGGACCGCGTGATGCGCTCTCTCGCCGAGGCCGACGATCTGGACGGCGCTGTCGAGGTCAGGATGGGCATCACCCACACCGAGGACGGCGCGTTCTCGGTCTACACCTCTTCGCTCGGTGGACTCATCGATCTGCACGTGGAGGAGTTCCGAAGTGGTGTCGAACGCGGGGATGCCATGTTGTCCCCGTGGACGTGGTTGCTGCCCGCGGGCACAGTCGCCGTGCTCGCCCTTCTGGCTCTTGGTGTACGTCCCCGACTGGCCGAGTACCGGTG
>DXDP01000323.1 GCA_019115445.1 Candidatus Nocardiopsis merdipullorum | reverse complement strand
GATGGCCCCCAATGCGGCACTCACCAGTACCACCCCCACCAGGTCCAATCGGTGCCGTTCACCGAAGCGCAGGTCCGGAACGAGCGGAAGGGTCAGAGCGATGATGGCAATCCCGATCGGCACATTGACGAGGAAGATCCAACGCCAGCTCCCGGACTCGATCAGGAATCCGCCCAGCGCCGGCCCGGCCACCCCGGCCAGGCCGGCGGTCACCCCCCACAGA
This sequence comes from Candidatus Nocardiopsis merdipullorum, assembly GCA_019115445.1. Lineage (GTDB taxonomy): Bacteria > Actinomycetota > Actinomycetes > Streptosporangiales > Streptosporangiaceae > Nocardiopsis > Nocardiopsis merdipullorum. The sequence goes on along the minus strand of DXDP01000323.1, from coordinate 8,219 downwards.
GCACTGGGCAGACCTCTGTTTTCGGGCGGAAAGAGCGAGGACATGATGGTCAAGGTCTGAGGAGTGATCAGCGCGGCTCCGGCCCCTTGGAAGACGCGGGCGGCGATGAGCTGCTCCGGGGACTGCGCCAGGCCGCAGAGCGTGGATGCGGCGGTGAAGGTGATCATCCCCAGAAGGAAGATGTTGCGAGGGCCGAAGACATCGGCGACCCGCCCTGCCGTGATCACGAGCACGCTCACCATGAGCACGTAGGAGCTCATGACCCACAGCACTTGGCTGATGCTCGCATCCAGGTCCTCGATGATCTCCGGGACGGCGATGTTGACGATCGTCGCGTCCAGGATCGTCATGAAGAATCCGAGACAGACCAGCACGAACACGATCCAGGGGTTTTCACGCAGACGCCGCACGATGCCTCCTCAGGGTCCGACACCTCGGTCCGGACACGCCACAAAGATCCATTTATTGGTTGTTCTAATTTTTAGAACAAGTAGCGGGCGAAGTAAAGTCGGGACTGTGCGCGACGACGTAGAGATGCCTGCCCTCGGCTCCACCAAGACGCACCCACGTTGGATGTCCAGCCGCAGCTACTCGTTCGACACGAACCGCAGCAACACGGGAAGGACCGGCCTCGGTACGGCGAACCGGGCGAGCTCAAGAACCGGCCGGCAGCGGCTCACCACCGAAGAAACGAGGCCCACGTCGACCGGATATAGAATGATCCTCGCTCAAAGATCATGGGACCATTCCTTGCCGCACGTCTCGTTCGGCCGAAGGGACGTTCCGGCATCAGCACGGGGCCGAAAGCGGTGATACCTCGATGGTCGACATTTCGAAGCAGCAACTCATCGACCGTCTCGTCCTCGCCCTTACCGAGCTGCAAAGCACCTCGGAGATGGCCGACCAGACCATCAGCGAGAGCCTTGGCCTCAACCGAACCGATGCGCGCTGCGTCGGCTACCTGATCACACACGGCCCCATGACCGTGGGGGAGCTCGCCGAATTCACGGGCGTCAAACCGGGGGCGCTCACCTTTGCCGTCGACCGACTCAGGAAGACCGGTTACGCTCGGCGAAGGAACGACCCGGCCGACCGCCGTAAAGTCATCGTGGAAGCCGCCGACAAGGCTCTTCGGATCGCCGAGACCGCCTGGCGGGAGACGAGCGACGAGACGGAGGCCGACCTGCGCGAGTACACCTCCGAGCAGTTGGAGTTCCTCACCGAGTTCCTGCGCAAGCAGGTGGAACTGCAGCGCCGCCACGCGGACCGTATCCGCAAGGGTGCATGGAACGAGGACGCGCCGGACAAGCGCCCCAACGGTACGGCCCCGGCGGAACCCGCCTCCGAGGACAGCCACAGCGGTTCATGATGCCTTCGAGGGGAAACGACGCCGGCCCGACCGGCGCCCCTCGGCCCGACCCACGAACGCCCCGTCGGACCTCCGACGGGGCGCGAGTATGTGTGGGGCGAAGGAGACGCTCAGCGTGAAGGGGTGAAGGGCCGCAACTCCGCCGGGATCACCCCCGTGGCGATCGCGCGAGCCAACAGCCTTCCCGTGATGGGGCCGTGGGTGATGCCCCACATTCCGTGTCCCCCGGCCACGTGCAGACCGGGCACCCGGGTGGGCCCGACCAGTGGCAACCCGTCGGCGGAGACCGGGCGGGGACCGACCCATTCGTCACTGCGGTTGTTCAGGTCGACCCCTTCGAAGTAAGGGGCCGCGCTGCGCGCGATCGCGGAGACGCGTGCACGCTGCAAAGGTGCGTCCGGGGAGGTGAACTCCATGGTTCCTGCCACCCGGAGCCCGTCCTTCAGCGGAGTACAGGCCACCCTGGCCTCGGGCAGGTAGACCGGCCCCGTCACGGGGCGGTCCGTGTGGGCGGTGAAACTGTAGCCCCGCCCCGCGGCCACGGGGACGTGTACGCCCCAGCGTCGGGCGGCACGCTGCATCCAGGCACCGGCCGCGGCCACGACGGTGTCGGCGTGTTCGGCCTCCCCCTGCGACGAGAGCAGGGTGAACTGTCCCCTTCCCCGTCGGGAGGGAAGGATGGAGGACACGTGGAAACCCTCGACGACACGTCCCCCTCGGGAACGCACCGCGTCGGCAAGGGCATGGGTGAACACGCCGGGGTTGATGTAGCGCTGCTTGTGCAGACGCACCCCGGCGCGGATGTTCTCGGAGGCCACGGGGATCAGGTCGCGAACATCATCACCGTCCAGCGGGGTGTGTTCGACCGGGACCCCGGCCTCGTTGGCCGCTCGCAGCTCCATGAGCAGGTGCAGAGCGCGTTTTTCGGAGGAGAACAGGGCCGTGATGGGCTCCTCCTCCACGACGGCGGCGACCCCACCGTCGACGAGTTCGTCGTAGGCGTCCAGGCATGCGCGGCTCAGCGGTGCGTTGCCACGCAGGGCGCGCTGCCATGAGTGGTACGAGGAGTTCGCGGCGAACAGAGCCAGAAAACGTACAAGGGACGGGCCCGGAAGAAGCGGAATCGACAGCGGTGCATAAGGGTTGAACAAAGATTCCGCTCCGGCACGGATGGCACTGGGTTCGTTGAGCGGAATGGCCAACCCCGGAGAGAGCCATCCGGCGTTGCCCCAAGAGGCACCGGAAGCAACGCGTCCTCGTTCCAGGACCGTCACCTCGATCCCGTGCTCTTGCAGATGCCAGGCGGTCGAGAGCCCGACGATGCCCGCTCCGACGACGACGGCAGTGCGGGGCGCGACCACAGCGTGCGTGGCCATGCACGTTCTCCTTTGTACGGACGCGAATAGAGTACGGGGATCCTCCCACGAGTATGGGGTAGCAACGGCTTATTGGCCGTGTTCACTCGGCACATTTTCCGACCGGGTGCTTGTTCGAATCGGACAAACGGGGGCGCGCTATGGTCCTTCTGGGTCGATTGGTCACCATTCTCGGGGTGTATGAAACCCGTGTCGTGGGTGAGCGTCCGGCCGAGGACGCCATGATTCGGAGCGTGGGGATGCACGACCCGGCGAGTGAACTGCTCGACAAGGGCGACATTCTTCTCGCCGTCGGCGTGTCCGACGCCGGGCGTGCGGTCGAACTGGCCGCGGAGACCGGGGCCTTGGCGGTGGTGGTGCGTACCGGGGAGAAGGCGGATCCGCCCCGGCCCGCGGTGGATCTGGCCCGCCGACACGGGATCGTCCTGCTGGTGGTGGACCCGGCGGTCTCCTGGGGCCAGGTCACGGGCATCGTCCACGGAATGGTGTTGGAAGGTGGGGAGACCGAAGCGGGGCGTGGCCCCAGTGACATGCCCACACTGGCCGACACCATGGCCGAACGGGTGGGTGGGCCCATCACGGTCGAGGACGCCCGGTCCCGTGTGTTGACCTACTCGGCCAAGCAGACATCGGCGGACCGGGCCCGGTTGGACACGATCCTGGGCCGTCGGGTCCCCGAGTCCTTGCAGCGCCATCTGAGGGAGACCGGTGTGACCACGCATCTGGCCACCTCGGACTCTCCTGTGTTCGTGCCGCCTTCCGAGGAGCACGGCATGGGTGGTCGCACGGCGATCGCCATACGCATCGGCCGCGAGTTCCTGGGGTCTTTGTGGTTGGTGTGCGATCAACCACCCACGACCGAGCGCACACGACGACTGTCCGAAGGTGCGCGTACGTTCGCGCTGCACCTGTTGCGGACCAGGGTCAGTACCGACCTGGAACGGCAGGTGGAGTCGGATCTGGTCAGTCGGCTCCTGGAGGGCGGCATGGACCCGACCGAGGCCGCGGGGCGGCTGGGGCTGGCGGCGGACTCCTACCGGGTGATCGCTCTGCAGGCGCACACACCGGAGGAACGACACTCGGCCACACTCATGGCCTTCGAACAAGCCACTACCGGTTTCGGGTGGACCCGCCCCGGGCGGAGCACCGTGTTCGGCAGCACCGTGTACACGGTGCTGCCGTGCGAGGCCGACCCCGCACCTGCCCGTGATTGGCTGGCCGAGATCGCCCGTGGCCTGCCCGAACACGTGGTGATTCATGCGGGCATCGGTGGCCCTGCCGTACCGGCCCGTCTTCCGGACAGTCGGCGTGAGGCCGACGAGAGCTTGACGTTGCAGGCCTCCCGTCCCGGCCGTCCCGCGGTGGCCTACGACGAGTCGTGGGACGAGGTGCTCCTGCACCGTCTGCGTATGGCCTCGTCCTCCGGACGGCGCCCCGCCGACGGCCCCGTCGCCGACCTGATTCGGCACGACACCGAGCACGGAACCCATTTCGCGGCCACGTTGCGCGCCTGGTTGAGGTCCCAGGGTGATCCGGCCGGGGCCGCGGAGCTGCTCGCCGTGCACCCCAACACCGTCCGTAATCGGATCCGCAGAATGGGGGAGCACACCCGGCTGGGTCTGGACGACCCGCAGATGCGGTTGGCGTTGGCGATCGCCCTGGAGATCTACGTCCAGGACGACCAGGACCACTGAAGGGCACCCGGCACATGGCCCGAAGACAGGGGCTCGTCCACACGTGTCCCACAAGCAAGGGCGAGGCGGAACGTCCGGTCACCGTCCCCCCTTCGATCGTGCGATCGGCCTCGGTCACCGTGGGGGTGTTCACGGCCGTACCGTTGACCTGGGTGAGATCGTGGCCCCGAAGTTGTCGGTGCCGCAATTCCTGCCCCGCCCGACCCTGGAGGGGTCCCCACACCTTTCCGCGCTCGGCTCCTCCACGACAGAAAGTTTTGCGACATGAAGTTCCTCGTACGTGAACGTGTGTTCGACATCGGTGACGACTTCTGGGTGACCGACGAGCAGGGCACCAAGGTGTTCTGGGTCGACGGCAAGGCCCTGCGGTTACGCACCACCTTCGAACTCAAGGACCCCCGGGGCGAACTGCTCATGGTGATCCGCAAGAAGATGTTCAAGGTTCGTGACCAGATGCGGGTGGAACGGGACGGCACGACGGTGGCGACCGTACGCAAACGACTGTTCAACCCGATCCGAGACAAACTCAACGTCGAGGTGCAGGGTTTCCCGGACTGGGAGATCACCGGGAGTTTTTTCGACAAGGAGTACGTGATCAGCGACGAGGAGGGCACCGTCGCGGTCGTCTCCCGCAAGTGGTTCCGGGTACGCGACACCTACGCGGTGGACGTCAACACCCACCGTCGTGATCCGGCCGGGGACCCGGCGCTGGTGATCAGCGTGGCTGTTGCCGTCGACGCCCTGACAAGTGACGACTGACACACGCTCGGCACCACATCGGCTCCTCCCGGTGTCTCCTCACACGCGTGCTTTCGACACAGCCATGGGGCTTTTCCGGTAGTTGGCTGTAGTGTTTCCGGGTTGTCGCTTCAGCAAGAATGAATACCGGTCCGCGGAAGACGTCCGTGGCGTCGAAGGTACAGAAATGAGGAGCGACGGATGCGGGAGCGGTGGCGCACGGGACTGCGGGCCGGGTGGTACCTGGTCATCACGCTGTTGTCGGGGATGGTGTCCCTGGTCATGCTGCCGCTGACCCTGGTGGTACTGCTGACCGTGCCGATCGGGGGCCTGGGTCTGTGGCTGCTCCCCCGCTGGCTGAAGGTGCTGCACGACTGGTCCCGGGTGCAACGGCGACGGTCGGCCCGGTGGCTCGGAAAAACCGTTCAGGAGGTGCCCGGACCCGGCACGGACGACTTCCGGCGGCTGTGGAAAGAACGCGCCGACCGGCGGATCGTGCTGTGGCTACCGACCTTCAGTGCGCTCGGTCTGCTGCTCGGGTTGGTGGGCGTGTTCCCCCTGTCCCTGATGGTGAACATCGTCCAGAACCTGATGTGGTGGCTGCTTCCTGCGGGGAAGTATCCACAGCCCTACGGGGTCGTGATCGACGGCTGGCCCCTCGCCCTCGGCAGCAGTGCGCTACAGCTGCTGTTGGCCGTGCTGCTCGTCCCGACGATCCTGGCCCCCGTCGCGCGGGTCCACGCCCGCACGTGTCTCCACCTGTTGGAGCCTTCCGAGGCCGAAACGCTGGCCGTCCAGGTCGATGAACTCCAGCGCACCCGGGCCGACGTGGTGGACACTCACGGTGCCGAGCTACGTCGGATCGAGCGAGATCTGCACGACGGCACGCAGGCACGCCTGGTGGCGATCGCGATGCAGCTCGGGTTGGCCCAGGAGGGCGAGGCGGACCCACACATCGCCGAGCTGATCGAACGGGCCCACCGAGGCACGGAGGAGGCGATGGTCGAACTCCGTGACGTGATCCGCGGAATCCATCCGCCGATCCTCGCCGATCGAGGGCTTCCCGGTGCACTCACGGCCCTGGCCGGGCGGACGACACTGCCGGTCCGCCTGGACGTGACCGATCCGGGCGAGTTGCCGGTGGCCGTGGAGACGGCCGTCTACTACGCGGTGACCGAAGCGGTCACCAACGCGGTGCGTCACAGCGGGGCGACGTCGATCTCGATATGTCTGACCCGCGAGGACGGAACGCTGCGGGCCGAGGTGTTCGACGACGGTCACGGCGGTGCCGACGAGGACGCCGGCAGCGGCATCCAGGGGGTGCGTCGTCGAGTCGCCGCCCTGGACGGAGATGTGTCGGTGGTCAGCCCCGCGGGTGGGCCGACCGTGATCGGGATGGTGCTGCCGTGCGGGTCGTGATCGCCGAGGACAGTGTGCTGTTGGCGGAGGGGTTGAAACTCATCCTCGACACACGTGGACACGAGGTTGTGGAGGTCGCCGAGGACGCGATCTCCTTCGCCGAGGCCGTCGAACGGCACACACCGGATCTGGCCATCGTGGATGTCCGCCTGCCGCCCAATTTTCGGGACGAGGGTATCCACGCCGCGCTCCGGGCACGTGACAGGCACGAGGGTCTGCCGGTGCTGGTTCTGTCGCAGTACGTCGAACAGGACTACGCGGGTGAGCTTCTCTCGGACGGCCGTGGTGGGGTGGGGTACCTGCTCAAGGATCGGATCGGCCGGGTCGGTGAGTTCGTGGACGCACTGGACAAGGTCGCCGGGGGTGGGACCGTGATGGACCCGGCGGTCGTTCAGCAGCTGTTGACCCGGCGTCCACGTGATCCCCTGGAGTCCCTCACCACCAGGGAGGGCGAGGTCCTGACTCTGATGGCGGAGGGGCTCGACAACACGGAGATCGCCGAGCAGATCGTGGTGACCGTGAACGCGGTGCACAAACACATCGGCAACATCTTCACCAAGCTGGGGCTGTCCCACAGCGACAGTGGGCATCGCCGGGTCCACGCGGTGCTGGCCTTCCTCAGGGGCAGACACCACGTGGGTGGCTGATCCGACCGTCCCGTGGGACGGACGGGTCGGCCCCGGCGTCGGGTTCAGGCCGCCGGCCAGGAGCTTCCGGTCAGGTCGAAAGCCAGGTAGAACCACACCTTGCGGATACTGGGATGTCCGTTGTCCCCCCACGCGGTGGCGAAGCTGTCGACCAGGGCCAGCCCGCGTCCGTTCTCCGCGGTGAGGCGTTCCCCTTCCATGGGGGTTGGCCTGAGCGTGGTCGCCTCGTTCTGCGAGGTCTCCCGCAACAGGTGCGTGGGACGTCCTCCGTCTCGGCACACCAGGGTCAGGCCGTTGGTGCCTCGGGTGGCCCGGAGCACGAAGGTCTGTCCGTCCTCCCCAGAACGGCTGTGTCGAATCGCGTTCGTGGCCAGTTCGGTGCCCAGCAGTGAGAACACGTAGCGAAAGTCCGAGTCCCGTCCGGCCGCGCACGTGTCGAGGAAGGCGCGTGCCAGCGGCACGCTCGACGCGGTACCCGGGAACTCCCAGTGGCGTTTGGTGAACGGCACCGAAGGCCGACCACTGAAGTAGTGCCGGTACTCGTCCGGTACGCCCGCAAGAGCGGTGCCCTCTTCCTGGCGGAGGGTGGGCACAGAGACGAGCGTGGGCATGGATGACTCCTTCTGCGGAACGGCTCGTGACCAGAGCCTCGAGGCGCGGCTACCACACCTCGACGGGGCGGTCGGGGGGATGTCCGGCCGAGGGGGACAGCGACACGGAACGGTTACGACCTTACGCGATCAAGTATTCGTGGGACAGGGGGTGTCCGGTGTGGTTCGTTCGGCGGTCCCCCATGCCGCCGATCCTCAACCCCGGTTCTTGTGGGCCACGGCCCCACCGACCGCTGTCAACGCTTCTGTCGCGGCGGCCTCGGCCGCTTTCCCCTCCTCGGCGATCAGAGCGACCCGAGTACGACGTTCCAGCAGGTCGGAGATGTTCAGAGCACCTTCGTGTCGGGCCCCGAAACGCAACTCGG
>DXDP01000322.1 GCA_019115445.1 Candidatus Nocardiopsis merdipullorum | reverse complement strand
CGGCTCCGGGACATGGCGAGGTGGAATCCCCGTTCACGGCAGCCGCCCCGTACAACGGTCACCGAGCCCGTGGAAGACACGGTGGGCTCGGCCAACTGGGAGCCTATCTGTTGTGCCCACCGGGCTGTTGTTCGACACCTCCCCTTACCAGGGGGTAACACGGAGGGCACGTTCCGGCCGCGGCACACGGTGCCTCGCACGTGACGAGCCCGGCGGGAAGCAAGGCGTGGCACGCTGGTCTTGCGAATTCGGCGTGTGCGACCCTGTTCGGCACACCGGAGGTGGCTCGAAGTGCCGGCCCGGGCTCTTTCGTTCCCAGGGGGCTGGTCACCGGCCCGCACAAGGAAGTACTACAGTATGTCGTTGACGGGGTTCTCACCGATCCAGACGCTTCGTCGATCCGTTCGACCCCGCGTGGCGAGCAGTGTCGAAATTCCAAGAGTTGTCGAGGTATCCGCGTGTCTGAAACCGATCCGGTGCCCCCCATGGGAACGCGACCGTGGCGCAGCCGTCCGGCCGTGAGGACGCAGTAGATGGCTCTGGCAGACCGAACCCCGCACACGGACGACTCCGACACCCAACGGCCCAAGGCCCCCCGCAAGGCCTCCCTGAGCGAGTACGTCCGCGCCTACGTGGCCCTTTCCAAGCTCCGTGTCATCGAGCTGTTGCTCATCACCACCATCCCGGTGATGTTCGTCGCCGCCGGGGGGGTGCCGCCGCTGTGGACCGCGGTCGCCACCTTGCTGTTCGGCACGATGTCGGCGGCCAGCGCCAACGCGGTCAACTGTTACTTCGACCGAGACATCGACCGTGAGATGCGCCGCACCCGGAAACGGCCGGGTGCCATGGAATTGGTCACCCCGCGCGGAGCCCTGATCTACGGTCTGGTGTTGGCCGCCGGGTCGACCGTCGGGTTCGCCCTGACGGTGAACCTGCTCTCGGCGGCGTTGGCGGCCTTTGCGATCCTTTTCTACATCCTCGTCTACACCTTGTTGCTCAAGCGGCGTACCGCACAGAACGTGGTGTGGGGCGGCATCGCCGGATGCATGCCCGTCCTCATCGGGTGGGCCGCGGTGACCGGCAGTCTGGCCTGGGCGCCCTTCGTGCTCTTCCTGGTGGTGTTCTTCTGGACGCCGCCGCACACATGGGCCCTGGCGATGCGTTACCGGAAGGACTACGCCGCGGCCGAGGTGCCGATGCTTCCGGTGGTGGCCAGTGACCACAGGGTGCTGTTGGAGTGTGTGCTCTACAGCTGGGCCACCGTGGTCGTGTCGCTGATCTTCTGGCCGGTGGCCGGGACCACCGTGTTCTACGGTGTGGTCGCCCTTGCGTTGGGTGTGCTCCTGCTCGTCCAGGCACACCGCATGCTCAACCGTTCCCGTGCCGGCCTGACCGGGGCCAAGCTCAAGACCATGGGCTTTTTCCACCTGACCAACGCCTACCTGGCTCTGTTGTTCGGCGCGGTCACGATCGACCCGCTGGTGGCGCTCCTCATCGCCTAGATGTCCTGCTCACCGGCCCGGGACCGCCCGCGAACGCCCCCGGGGGAGTGCTGGTGGGGAGTGAGGGTCGAGGACGCCGGTGGCTCAGGCTCTCCAGGCCATGATTGCGGTACCCGCCACCAGACCGGTCAACGCCATGGCCAGGGGTACGTGGACCTGCAGAGGGCCGTAAGTGCCCGTTGTCGCCTGGAGAAAGCCAAGACCCAGGGCCACCGCGCTCAGAACAAGGAGCGCAAGGCCGCGCGTGCGTTCGGAACCGAACCAGTTCCAGGCCGCGGCCAGCACCTGCGTGCCCGCGACGATGTGTACCGCAAAAGCACCCGCGTAGTGCAAAGGCAGGGCCTCCAGGTTGAAGGTCACCAGCTGTCCTGCGGTGATCGACTCCCACAGCAGGGTGAACAGGTGCAGGATCACCGCCACCCGCAATGCCCACGTGCTGCTGCGTGCTCGGGTGGGCGAGATCGTGTCCATGATCGCTCCTCGACGTCGGGGTCGTGTGGTCCTTCGGGATGATTTTGCCGTAACGCCGGATCTGGGCCCCACGAGGTGCCGACCTTCCTGCCTACAGCTACGATCTGTCCTCATGCCCCGACTCGACAGCGCGGCGATTCTGCAGGGTCGCCGTTCCCGCTACTCCGCAACGCTCTTTCTCGGTACCACGCTCAGTGTGGTGTGCATGATCGGGATGTTCGTCTATCTGTGGATGCTTGCGCTGGCCGGTGGGGAGGCCGCAGGTATCGACGGCGTGACGGGTTTTGTCATCAGCGTCGTCGCCGCGGTCGTCCCGGTCACAATCCTCATCCCGCTGATCCTTGCGCTCGACCGGCTCGAGCCCGAGCCGAGATCGGTGTTGTTCTTCGCCTTCGTCTGGGGCGCGGGTGTGGCTGTGGTGGCGTCGCTGCTGCTCAACGCCTGGGGGATGCGGAGCATCGCAGAGCCTCTCTTCGGCGCGGAGACCGGTGGTGTGGTGACCACGTCCGTGGTGGCACCCGTGGTCGAGGAGAGTGCCAAGGGGGCGGTGCTGCTCATTCTGCTCTGGCGGCGCCGATACGAGATCGACACCTTCACCGACGGGGTCGTCTACGGCGGGATGGTCGCTCTCGGGTTCGCCTTCACCGAGAACATCTTGTACTTCCTCGGGGCCTTCTTCGACGGCACCCTGGTGGCGACTTTCGCCCTGCGTGGCCTGGTCGCGCCGTTCGGACATCCCCTCTACACCGCAATGCTCGGTATCGGAGTCGCCCACGCTGCTCTGAGCACCGGCCGGTTCCGGCTGCTCGCACCGGTGGTGGGTTGGTGCGCCGCGGTACTCCTGCACGGTCTGTGGAACACCTCGGCCTACTTCGGATGGGCGGGCCTGGTCGTGATCTATCTGGTGTTGTTCTGCGTGTTGCTCGGCATCCTGGTACTGGCCGCACGCGACCGCCGGAGCCAGATCACAGCCATCGGTCGGTACATACCGCCCTACATCTCGACCGGGCTGGTCTTTCCGGCCGACATCACCATGCTCAGCTCCCTGAGCAAACGCAGGCATGCACGTGAGTGGGCGGGGCGCAACGCCGGTCGCAAGGGTCGAGCCGCGATGAAGGACTACCAGTTGGCCGCCACGGAGTTGGCTCTGTTGCACCAAAAAATCGACGCGGGACGGCCTCGTCAGGACTGGAAGATGCGTCGTGACGCCTACCTGGCCCTGATGCACGTGGCCCGGGACACCTTCCTGGGGCGGGCACCCAGCCCGGTCTCACCCGGGTGGGCGGAGAAACCGGACGACTCGGGGTTCTTGCGTCGTGCCGACTTCGCGCACGTCATCGCTCAGGCGCAGGCTCAGCAGGAGCATGTTCCTCGGTCCGGGCAACGGGGTCATCGATGAGTTTTTCACCGTCGGGGACCAAGCGGGTGGTGGAGAAGTACAAGCGGGAGATGGCGATCCAGGTCAGTCCCGATCCCAGGACGTGCAGGACCACCAAGTACTCGGGCAGGGCAAAGGCGTACTGGACATAGCCCAGGGTCCCTTGCACCACCGTCAGGACGAGCAGAGCGGTGGCGGCAAGACGAACCGAACGTCGGGCGCCGGTGCGGTGAGCCATGACGGTGGCCGCCAGGGCCCCGATCAGGCACAACCAGGCCAGGACCGAGTGGACCCGGGTGACGTTCTCCAGCGGCAGGTCCCATCGGGGTGCCGAGGCATCGCCTCCGTGGGGGCCGGTGCCGGTGGTCATGGTCCCGGCGATCAGGAGAAGGAAGCCGATCACGACCAGGGCCACGCTCGTGACGTGCAGCATCGGGGTGACGCTGACCTCAGGCTTGCCTTGGGGTTCCTGGAGGCGTACGTACAGGGCGATGGTGACAAAGACCATCACCATCGACAGCAAGAAGTGCGTGGCCACGGAGGCCGGGTGCAGATCGGTCCACACGGTGATTCCGCCCACGACACCCTGGCCGAGCACCCCTCCCGGGATGATCGCTGCCATCAGCGTCAGATCACGCCTGCGCGGGACCGAGCGCAGGACCGCAAGGAGTGTGATGACACCGACGACCAACACCAGAAAGGTCAGTGTTCGATTGCCGAACTCCACGGCGGCGTTGAAGGCGGTGTGCCCGGTGTTGGTCGGTACGAAGCTCTCGGGGGTGCATCTGGGCCACTCGGAGCAGCCCAACCCGGAGGAGGTGACACGCACCACGGCGCCGGTCACGGCGATTCCGGCGTTGACGACGATGTTGCCCAACGCCCAGGCACGCAGGGACCGTGGGGACGGGGTCCAGATGGTACGTGCCAGGAGAAGCAGAACGATCACACCGGCCGCGGCGAGAGCGATCTGCCAGCCCCAGAAGGGGACACCGAGAACGACGACGTCGTCCAGGTCCGCCGCCACCGGGGGAAGGGTGCTCGGGGCCGCCGCCGCGGCCGGAGAAACAGACATACGACAGACTGTAGTACATGGGCCGGGCTTGCACGACGCGACCCCACCACTGTCGTCACCTGCACGGACGTGCTCTCCACACACGAGGATCGGCACTTCGGGAAAGGCCGTGGTCAGGGGATCCACCTCGACCGTTGTGGCCTCTTCCTCCCCGTGCAACGCAGCTGATCGGCCTGGGGCAGCAGGACGGCTCTGCGAACTTCACCTGCGTCGACGACGCTTCGTCTCCTCGACGGGTCCGGCTCTTCGAGGGTGTTCCTCGCCGTCCTTGCGGGCGGAGGTACGAGTGGAACCGGCACTGGCGGTGATCACGCACCCCACCGCCAGCCACTGCCACACCGTGAGCGACTCACCGAGCAGGACCAGACCGACCAGGGCGGCGGCAGCAGGTTGCAAGCTCATCAACACTCCGAAGACCCGGGGAGGCATACGGCGCAGAGCGTTCAGCTCCAAGGTGTAGGGGACCACTGACGACAGCACCCCGACCGCCACCCCGAAGAGGAGCAGACGCAGGTCCATGAGCGCGGTGCCCCCTTCGACGATCCCCGCGGGTGCCAGGACCACGACACCGACGACACTGGCGACGGCCAGTCCGGAGGCCCCGTCGAACCGCTGTCCTGTTGCTGCGCCGAGCAGGATGTAGCCGGCCCAGGCGACTGCGGCCAGTATGGCGAACAGAACACCGAGCGGATCGAGGGTGGACCGCTCCAGGCCGAGGGCGGCCACACCAAGACCGGCCGACCCGGCCCAGAGCAGGTCGACACGGCGCCGTGAGCCGAGGACGGCGATGGTCAAAGGCCCCAGGTATTCGATGGTGACGGCGATGCCGAGCGGGATACGCGCGAAGGCCTGGTAGATGAAGAAATTCATCAGGGCCAGCGCGGTGCCGTAACCGGCCACCACCAACCAGTCACCACGGTCGTGTGCCCGCAAAGTGGGACGGACCACCAGGACCAGCAGCACCGCCGAGGTCAGCAGACGCAACCACACGACCGCTGCCGGTGGCAGTGACTCGAAGAGGTTCTTGGCCACCCCCGCCCCGGTCTGCACCGAGATGATGCCGATCATCACCAGCCAAACAGGAGGGACCGCTTCCGCCGCCGAACGCAGGGACGAAGAGATCCCGGGGGAGGTGCTCATGGTCGGTCATCCTACGTTTTCTTGTGCGGGCTGTGTCTGCCCGAAGCGTTCGGCCATGTCCAGGTCGTGGTTTCGACCGGAGTCACGGGAAGGAAAAACCAGGGCCCACAGCAGGAGCAGCCACGCCACGAGCGTGAGGGTGGGTTGCAACAACGTCATGACCAGGCCGATGACGGTCAGATCCCCTCGGCCGGTGATGACCTGTACACCGATCCACAAGAACGGCAGTGAGGCGGCCAGAAAATTCACCGTCAACGCCGCCCAGGCCAGTGCTGTGCGCCGGGGACGCCGCCACAGCAACAGCGCACCGCCCACGGCCAGGAGGAACAGCGGTGGCCCCAGATGACGGACGGCGATGAACCAGGGAACTCCGAAGGTTTCCATGACGTCCGAGCCTAGGAGCACGAATGTGCGTGAAACGAGCCACATGGTGTGGAATGGTCTCGGCCCACCACCGGTGTGGGCGCGCACGTGTCCTTGCTGGAGTTTCCACTCATGAGCCGTCACCGTTCTCGAAGGTCCCCCGTTTCCGAGGAACCACAACCACCACGGTGGCCCGTCGTGGTCGGTGCGGTGGCACTCCTGCTGGTCACGGTGATCGGCGGCTACGTCGGAGGGGTCGTGTTCGCTCCGTCCGAACGCGAGCTCGGACAGGAGGACCCACAGGTGACCTCCGGGATCCTGGTGGAGCCCCCCGGAAAGCCCGAGCCTTCCTCGGAGGAGAACGAGGAAGAGGAGCAGGAGGAAGCTCTGCCCGCGTGGATCGACCTCGAAGTGACCTATGTCCTTCAAAACGCCGAGGGCGACCGTGTCCTCGACGTCGCCGGCGGATCCACCGAGAACGGTGCGCACGTCCACCTGTGGGACCGCCACGACGAGGAGAACCAGCAGTGGCGGTTCACCCCCGTCGACGACGGCCATGTCGAGATCGTGGGTGTGGGCAGTGACAAGGTCCTGGAGATACCACGAGATCCCGAGGCCGAGCCAGGTGCCGCCCTGCTCACCCGCACAGGTTCCCCCAATCAGCAATGGCTCGTGGAGGAGGTCGAGGACGGGGTGGTGCGTCTGATCAACCGGGAGAGTTCGCAGGTTCTGGAAGGTGAGGACGGGGCGGAGGAGAACGGAACCCTGGTGACCCAGGCGCAGGACGAGGGCCGGCCACACCAGCAGTGGCGGCTGCTTCCACTCGACTGACCACGGAACCGTACCGGTGGTGAGTACCTCAGCAGCCGTTTCGGGTCGGCAGGAGGGAACGCGCGGTCTGCCAGGTGCCGGGGTCGGAGGCGCACAGCAGCCCCACCCTGTCGTCGTCGGGACGGTAGGGGTCTCCCTCCAGGCGTCGAGCCACACCCCCGGCCTCGGTCAACAAAAGGCTCCCGGGTGCGTGGTCCCAGGGTGAGGTCCGCCGATACAACGCAAAGTCCAGGTCGTCTTCCACCAGCCGGGGATACTCCACCCCCACACAACGGGCTCCGGGGCCGATCTTTGCAAATCCGGGGGGTTCGGCCGACAGATGTGCGCGCACATCGGGGGGCTGTACGGTGCCGCGCAACAGATCGGGGGCGGACGGTGCGGGAGAGCGCCACAGCCTTGTCGTGCCTCGCCAGGCGCCCGAACCCAACTCGGCGATGTGGAAGAGATCTTTCTCGGGCCGCAGGATCCACGCGGCCACTGATCGCCCTTCACGGACCAGTGCGACCATCATCGCGTATTCGGGCACCGCCTTGGAGAAATTGCGTGTGCCGTCCACCGGGTCGACCAGCCAGACGAGGGGCTCCTTGCGCAGCGCGTCGAGCAGGGCCGGATCGGTCGAGACCGCCTCTTCTCCCACGACCGGTGCATCGACGACGCCGGGCAGTCGGGCGGTGATGATCTTCTCGGCCTCGTGGTCGGCGACGGTGACGATCTGGCCGGGTGACTTCTCCATCACGTCCCCTTCCGACAGAGCACCGAAACGGGGAAGGACGGCCTCTTCGGCGGCTTCGCGGAGGATCTTGGTCACCGCGTCGATGTCGATCGTCATGTCGGACACTCTATGCCGGGAACTCTTCGCTCCTTCTCACTCCCAGCGGAAGAAGCGGCCGGTGAGCAGACCGCCCACGACCGTCCAGGCGGCCAGGACGGCGAAGGTGGTCAAGGCAGGGAGGGTGCCGTCGACCAGGGTGGTGCGCAGACCACTGCTGAGGGCGGTGATGGGCAGCGTCCCTGCCATCTGCTCGAGCGGACCGGGAAAGTTGCTGGTGGGAAACAGAACACCCCCGAGTCCCAACATGAGCACGTAGACCAGGTTCGCCCCGGCCAGAGTCGCCTCGGCCCGCAGGGTCCCGGCCATGAGCAGGGCCAGGGAACTGAATGCCGCCGTGGCCAGGAGAATCAGAGCCACCGCCCCGAGCACGGTGCCCACCGACAGTGAGGGG
>DXDP01000321.1 GCA_019115445.1 Candidatus Nocardiopsis merdipullorum | reverse complement strand
CGTGACGGTGCTCGGCCCGGTGACGTGGTCGCCTGCACCGGTCACCTGGGGCTGTCCGCCGCGGGGCTGGCCCTGTTGGAACGTGGCACGGACGACATCGACGAGACCTTCGCGGAGAGTGTGGCGCTCTGTCTGGCCGAACACCGCCGCCCCACCCCTCCCTACGCGGCGGGGCCGGAGGCGGCCCGGCTGGGTGCCACGGCCATGCTCGACGTGAGCGACGGCCTGGCACAGGACCTGGGACACGTGTGTCGGGCCGGCGGTGTCGATATCGATCTGGACTCGATCGCGCTGAACCCGCCACCGGAGCTCGTGGCGGCCCTGCGGGCACTCGACGTCGCCCCGGACCGGGCCGTGGAAGCCGCACGCAACCTCATGATCACCGGTGGGGAGGATCACGCCCTGGCGGCGACCTTTCCCGACACGACCTCACTTCCGCCACATTGGTATTACCTGGGAACTGTCGTCGACAGGCAACACAAAAGTGGTGAAGAATCCGGGAACCCGGTGACCGTGGACGGACAACCTGTGCAAACGCAAGGGTGGGAGCACTTCCGACAAGGATGAAATGGTTTGGATTTGTTGTGCCCACCGCTCACGCTAGGCTTTCCCACGCGCGGCTCGTGGATGTGAGAAGAAATTCTGTGGGCGAAGGACGGGGCAGCGTCGAGAGGCGGTTGATGGGGCGAGATGGCTAGGCGACGTGGCACCCGCCGTGGTGCGCACCGCAGTGAACCGGAGGACGCCGGTACGCTGCGGCGGCTCGGTGGTCTCCTCGAGAGCACGGTCCCCAAGCGGGTCGAGCCACCGCGCCTGCTCAACGTCCTGGTCGTCTCCGGGGTCATCCTGGGGCTGCTCCTGTTCGGCTACAGCACCACCCAGATCTATCTGCAGTTCGGCAACGCTCCGGAGGGAACCCAGGTCCCCGGGGCCCAAGAGGACATGGCGCCCAGCCACGACGCCACCCAGAAGCCGGAACGTGACGCCACGGGCGAGGACGACGGCCCCCAGACCCAGGCCGGGACGGAATCGACCACAGTGGTCCACGAGATCGTGGAGACCCACGAAGCGGGGTTCACCGGAAGCATCACGGTCACGAACACCTCACAGAACCCGCTGGAAGCCTGGGAACTGGTCCTGGCCTTCGACAACGCCGAGATCGTCGACGTGGAAGGCGCCGACTGGGAACCGGTCGAAGACGGAGTCCTGGTCCGTCGACCCGACGGACGGACGGGGCCGGCACCCGGTGATTCGATGTCGTTGACCTTCCACGCACTCGGCAACCCCGAGAGCCCGATGCGCTGTTTGCTCAACGGACAGGACTGCAACCTGTGACCCGGTGACACCACTGCGGTGTCGGTGTCGACATGTGTCCCACAAAGCCCACGCTCGGCAGGTCTCGACCCGGGACGGAAGCGACGAAGCGCCTTCCGACCTCGGTCGGAAGGCGCTTCGAGGAGCCGGCGGCTCAAGAGGCCTGGCGGACCACCTTGCCGGCCTTGATGCACGAGGTGCAGGCGTTCACGCGCTTGGGCGTGCCACCGACACGGGTGCGGACGGTCTGGATGTTGGGGTTCCAGCGGCGGCGGGTGCGACGGTGCGAGTGGGAAACACTGTTACCGAACCCTGGTCCCTTGCCGCAGACGTCGCAGACGGAAGCCACGGTAACTCCATTCAAGCGCTCAGGATCGCGCACGTCGCCGCACGCGAAGGGTCGTCCGACCGAAAGGTCGTGTGAACAGGTTGGTGACGAAGTCACCAACCGTGGAAGAATACACGAAGAACATGGGCCGACGCGGAATCGCTGCGTGGACCTGCTCTGTCGTGCAACGGCGGGCTGTGACAAGAGCCGGAGCCCTGCCACCCACCGAAGCCTCGGATCCACCGTGCGGGCACGGCGAAACCGATGAACTCCACCGAGTATACCCCCATCAGGAGGTACCAAGAGCCCGGATCGACCGACTCCGTCCGTGTATCCCGCTCGAAGGTCTCCTGCAGGGTCTAACGTGACCTGGACCGCAGATCTGGACGGAAAGACACAGTTGAGCACCTGGGACGAACCGCTGCGCAGGGCCCTCGGCGGCTCTGCGCGCGCCTTCAAGGAAAAACTCGACCTCCACACCCTGGGCGACCTGCTCCGCCACTACCCGCGCCGCTACGACCGCCGAGGAGACCTGACCGACCTGGCGGCCCTGCGCGAAGGAGAGGACGTCACGGTCCAGGCACGGGTGCTGGACGCCCGGCGACGCACGATCCCGGCCAGGGGCAGACGCCGCCGCATGGACATGATGGAAGCGGTCGTCACCGACGGGACGGGCCGGTTGCATCTGACCTTCTTCAACCGGGGTTCCTACCACCAGGGTCGGCTGATCCCGGGCCGGCTGGCGATGTTCTCCGGAAGGGTCTCCACCTACCGAGGCCGTCGCCAACTGGACCATCCCGAGTACCAACTCCTGGAGGAAGAGGGCAGCTCGCAGGAGCAGGCCCGCGCCTACGCCAACGAGCTGATCCCGATCTACCCGGCGGTCAAAGGACTGGATTCGGCACGGATCGCCCTGGGCGTGGACATGGCACTGGTGCGGGCCGAAGATCTGCCGGACCCGCTGCCCCCCGAGCTGCGCTCCCGCCAAGAACTGCTCGGGATCGCCGAGGCCCTGACCAAGATCCACCGTCCGGAGAACATGCGAGACGTCGGGGCCGCCCGCAAGCGCCTGAAATGGGACGAGGCGTTCGTTCTGCAGCTGGCCCTGGCCAGGCGGCGCCTGCGGACGGAGGAACTGCACGCGCTGCCACGCCCCGGGGACGAGGACGGGATCCTTGCGGCCTTCGACCAACAGCTGCCGTTCACCCTCACACGGGGCCAGCAGGAGGTGGGAAAGCAGCTCGCCGAACGGCTGAACCGGAAACATCCCATGCACTGTCTGCTCCAGGGCGACGTGGGGTCGGGCAAGACCCTGGTCGCGCTCCGGGCCATGCTGCGTGTGGTGGACTCGGGTGGCCAGGCCGTCCTGCTGGCGCCGACGGAGGTCCTGGCCCAGCAGCATCACCGGTCGATCAGCGCGATGCTCGGCCCGCTGGGTCGGGCCGGCCAGATCGACGGGGCCGACCGGGCCACCCGGGTGACGTTGCTCACCGGTTCGATGGGGGCCACGGCCCGCCGTGAGGCCCTGTTGGACGCAGCCTCCGGTGGGGCGGGCATCGTCGTGGGCACCCATGCGCTGCTGCAGGAGCACGTGTCCTTCGCGGACCTGGGTCTGGTGGTGGTGGACGAACAGCACCGTTTCGGGGTGGAACAACGAGACGCTCTGCGGGAGAAGGCGGTCTCCGGACGCCCCCACGTGCTGGTGATGACCGCCACACCCATCCCACGCACGGTCGCGATGACCGTGTACGGGGACCTGGACGTGGTCGCGCTCACCCAGCTGCCGTCGGGGCGGGCCGGGGTGTCCACCCACGTGGTCCCGGCCAAGGAAAAACCGCACTTCTTGACACGCGCGTGGGAACGGGTTCGCGAGGAGGCCGGGCAGGGGCGGCAGGCCTTCGTGGTGTGCCCGCGGATCGGGGACGAGGGCACCGGGGAGATCGAGGAGACCGACCTCCATCAGGACGACGCTCCCGGAGCTCGCCCGCCCCTGGCGGTGTTGGACGTGGCGGCCCGACTCTCGGAGGGGCCACTGGCCGACCTGAGGGTCGAGGCTCTGCACGGCCGGATGGCACCGGACGACAAGGACGCGGTGATGGGCCGCTTCGCGTCCGGACGGACCGACGTGGTGGTGTCCACGACCGTGATCGAGGTGGGTGTCGATGTGCCGAACGCCACAGTCATGGTGATCGCGGACGCGGAACGCTTCGGGGTGTCCCAGCTGCACCAACTGCGTGGCCGGGTGGGCCGGGGGGATCTACCGGGTCTGTGTCTGCTGGTGACCGATGCGGAGGAGCAAACCCCCGCACGGGAACGTCTGGACGCGGTCGCCGCGACCACCGACGGGTTCGAGCTGTCCCGGGTCGACCTCGAGATGCGAAAGGAGGGCGACGTCCTGGGCCAGGCCCAGTCGGGTGCTCGGTCCAGTCTGCGGGTGCTCACCCTGCTCAGGGACGAAGAGCTCATCGACACCGCGCGCCAAGAGGCCCACGCCTACGTCGAGGTGGATCCCGAAATGACGGAGTATCCCCCGCTCGCCGAGGCCTTGGACACATTCCTGCCCGAGGAACGGGCCGAATACCTCGACAAGGGTTGACCGGGACCCGAGCGCCCCGAAGCGGCCACGACCGGGGCCACCGTTACCGTGGAACCATGACCCGCATCATCGCCGGGACGGCGGGAGGGCGCCGGATCAGCGCCCCCGAGGGCCGTGGTACCCGACCCACCAGCGACCGGGCCCGTGAGGCCCTGTTCTCCTCCGTGCAGTCCGACCTGGGCCCGTTGAGCGGGGCGCGGGTGTTGGACCTGTACGCGGGTTCGGGGGCCATCGGCCTGGAGGCGCTGTCACGCGGCGCCGGGCACGCACTGTTGGTGGAGGCCGATCGCAAGGCGGCGCAGGTCGTCCAGGCCAATGTCAGGGCTCTACGGCTGCCCGGGGCGCGTCTGGTCAGGGACCGTGCGCAACGCGTGCTGGGACGTCCGAACGAGGACGAACCCTACGACCTGATCGTGGCCGACCCTCCGTACGAGGTCACGGAGGAAGAACTTGCCGGGGTCCTCGCCGGCCTGGTCGTGCACGACTGGGTCGCCGAGGACGCGGTGGTGGTGGTCGAGCGTTCCAAGCGCGCCCCGGAACCCTCCTGGCCGGAGGGGCTGGTTCGGGATCGCAGGCGCAACTACGGCGAGGCGGTCCTCTGGTACGCCAGGACCGAGGTAAAAAGCGGTCAGTGATGGCGATGTGCCATTAAAGGGGAGTTGCCCGATTTAGTGGGAAAGCCAACCTCTACGATCGCGGTACCCGAACGTAGTTTCTGAGAGGGGCGATCCACCGTGCGCCGAGTAGTCTGCCCGGGTTCGTTCGACCCGGTGACCTACGGACACATCGACATCATCGGCAGAGCCGCCAAGCAGTACGACGAAGTCTTCGCAGCCGTACTCAACAACGTCAACAAACGCGGCCTGTTCACCGTTCCGGAGAAACTGGACATGCTGAAGGAAGGCGTCTCCGAGTTCGGCAACGTCCGGGTGACCGAGTTCGACGGACTCCTTGTCGACTTCTGCCGGGAGAACGGCATCGAGACCATCGTCCGCAGCCTGCGTTCGGTCAGTGACTTCGACTACGAGCTCCAGATCGCCCAGATGAACTACCGACTCTCGGGTGTGGAGACGGTGTTCATGACGGCGAACCCGCAGTACTCGTTCCTTTCCTCCAGCCTCGTGCGCGAGATCGCCCAGCACAACGGTGACGTGTCGAGCCTGGTCCCGCCGTACGTGCAGGATCGGTTGCGGAAGAAGTACGCCGAACGCGCCGGACAGTGAAGCCTCCGACGGCCAGGACCTACGTCGGTCGGCCTGCTGAGCATCGGTCCTGCTGAGGACGGAACAGAGCTCTCCAGAACTGATTTGGGTGGTCGGGCGCATGGTGGGTAGAATTCTGGTTCGACCATGGGCGTGGCCGGTTCGCGATCGGTACGCCCGAGCCGGACAGCGGGAAGAACCCGAACACGGAAGTGGCCCGTGCGCCCGGCAACCGACCATCTTGTGAAAGTTCGATGACCCTGTCTCGTCCAGACGCTCGTGACCCGTTCGTGGTCGACACCCGTACGCTGGGCCGCCAGCCGGGGTCGATGCGGACCGTCCACCGTGTCGTGACCCTCGAAGAGGGGTTCGCGACACAGATGGCTGCAGTACCCGAAGGACACGAACTCGAACTCGACCTCCGGCTGGAAGCGGTGATGGAGGGGGTCCTCGTCACCGGCACCGCCCACGGGCAGATGACGGCGGAATGTTCACGCTGCCTCGACCCGATCTCGCAGGACCTCGAAGCCGACTTCCAGGAGCTGTACCGGTACGAGGAGGAAAAACCCGAGGACGACGAGGACACGGACGACGAG
>DXDP01000320.1 GCA_019115445.1 Candidatus Nocardiopsis merdipullorum | reverse complement strand
ACCCACTCAACAAAACAGAAACACTGAGAAGGCAGACCAGGTAGATATTCCGCCTCATTATTAAACCTCCCCTCCAGCAATGATTATTCCCATATTTCGCAACGAATCTGTACCTTCGTCGAAATATTCGGAGTGGGTCGGCGTCGGTGTTGGTCACCTTCCAGGCGGTGCCGTCGATCGACACCAAATGCCGTGCGTGGAAAGGTGCCTTTGGTGCCGACCCCGGCCAGAGGCACACACGGGATGGAACAACTCGTCCAAAGGCTCAGGGACCAGGCCGGGCGCAGACCTGGGCGATGGTGCAGCGCACCATGGCGTGCGCGGGTAGAGAGAGCGCATTGCTCTTCGGTACCGGCGTCGGTAAGGACCTCCTCGACGAGGTCTCGAGGGTAGCGGGCTACGAGCAAGCACACCCAGGTCGGAGTGGTCGGTCAAGCGCTCGATGACGGGCTCGTCAGTGGCGGAAGACAGGAACGGGGCGAGTGAGATGGCCTCAGAAGAGTTCAGGCGTTCCATCGGGCCAAAGACAAGGGGAACCCACGGTGAGGGAGAGCGTGCCGTTCTTATTGTATTGGGTTGCCACCAAGAAGTTGTCTTCCTCGTTCCTTGCATTGATGAAAGGATCGTCCGGTCGATTGTCATTGACAATCCGATAACCACTGTCGACCCAGTGATCATGCATAAGATCAAGAGCGACTTCATTATCCTCTTCTGCTACACCGCGAATCCAAAAATTCACACCGACGACAACTCGTTTTTTAGCACCCAGCAAGCTTGTATCACTACAAGGAGCAGGGCTGGGTTCACTCAATTCTTCGAGCTCAGCTCCCTCCGGCAAGGCAGCAAGGGTGTCGTATGCGTGTTCTTCAACTTTTTCTACTGCCTCTTCCTGAGCTATGGTCGGCGTAACATAACTACACCCACTCAACAAAACAGAAACACTGAGAAGGCAGACCAGGTAGATATTCCGCCTCATTATTAAACCTCCCCTCCAGCAATGATTATCCCCATATTTCGCAACGAATCTGTACCTTCGTCGAAATATTCGGAGTGGCCGGATTCCGAGTCGGATTCGAACTCTGTAGCTCCGAACTCCTCACCGACAGGATCGGCCCCGTGAACAGTCCCCGTGGCTATGCTGATGGAGTCTTCTTCCGAGGTTGTGACGTATACGTCCTCAGGACGGAAGCCGAGCTCGGAAACATGGTCGGCGTTCGTCCCGGGGCTCCCCACCAGAACGATGCCGTCCGCATCGAGACCACCGTCACCCTGAGCGGCATGGCCGATCAGAGTAGAGCCATAGCTGTGTCCGATCACCGTGTTACGCGAAGGAGAAGTTCCTTCATGTGTGGCTCTCAATCCGTCCTGGAAATTGATCAGAGCCTCCTCACCTCGTGCCGCACTCGTTTCCGAAGCGGCTTCTGCCCACTGGGGAGGGTCGTATCCGATCCAACTGATGACGGCATGGTCAGCCTCTTCATCAGCAACATTGGCCGATTCTCTGAGTTCACTGGCACGACTCATCTGACCATTACTACCGAGTCCGCTTTCCCAAGTATTGTTGGTACCCGGGACGAGCGTGGCCACGTTGTCAGCGGTGTCAGGGTTGCCGTCGGAAACAACCAAGCGGCCCTGCTGGTGGCCTGGGGCAGGGCCAGGAAGAGAGAAAGAGAGCAAGTACTGATCACTGTCGCTCGCGCTCTCGCCGAGGCGGTCGCTCAATCCCTTCATACTCGAAATCTGTTCATTCATCTCATCAATATCAGATTTCAGATCAATACCTTCTAGCCAATCCACATCGGGATCGTTGCGTTTTTCCTCGAGTTCTTCGATCTCACCCTCGATGCGGCTTATCTCATCCTCCAAGTACTCCCGGTTGAGCTGATCGCGTACGTCCGCAGGGATTCCATCGAGATCGCGAAGATGATTGGCATCTTCCTCCATGGCCTGTTCGCGTTCTTCTTCCGACAAGGAGTCCCACCAGGCCTTGACCACGTGCGGAGGGTGATCTTCCCACGAATTGATCTCATCGGGAACCAAGCCTTGGTCACCGTAGATGGAAAGCTCTCCACCAGTGAGGAGACCCATCTCGGACATGCGTTCCAGCGTGTCCTTGCTGGGGCCATTACGCAGATCGGACTTGAGCTGCTCGGCCTGCTCCATCAGGGTTCCCCAGTGTGCAGCATGCTCCGAGCGCAGTTCTTCCCGGATCTCCCGCAGCTGCTCGACCGGGTCCACTTCCGTCCATGGCGTGATAGAACTACTCACCTGGAACACCAGGTTGTCCTGGGACGCCTCCAGCTCCAGCGCTCCCACTTTTGCCTCGCTCCACCGGGTCTCGATGGAGCTGCGTTCGTCCAAGTAGGTGTCGATGTCCTCCGCCCACAGCCGTAGGAGGCCGGCCCCGTGGGTCAAGTCTTTGGCCGTCTCTTCCCAAGCCATGAGCTCGTCAGTGGAAGCCGAGCTGATGTCCCAGGCAATAAGGTCGGTGAACTTTTCAGCCGAGACGCACATCTGGGTATAGGTGTCTTCGGACTGGCCGAGCATGTCTTCCCGCAATGTGTCCAGGTCGTCGGACCCGGTGCGTATCTTGTCCGTATCGGCCTCAATGGGATCAGGAAGATCCAGAGTCATGCCTGCAACACTTGCCACAGGTATCGCTCTTCCAAAGGTCAGAAATTGATGGGGATATCAAGGTCTTCGAGTGCTTCTCGAAATTCCTCGGCGCTGTCACTATCGGTAGCGGTGATCTCCAATACCGAACCTTGGACATCTTGGGCGAGGGCGATGCCGCTTCGGGCTGTTTTTTGGATATTTTCCAGCGTGTTTTCGAGGTAGTCGGACAGGGCGGAGCTCACATAAGAAGAAGCGGGTTCCCTCAGGTCATCGACAGTCACTTCGAAGCGGCCACCGAGAAGAGCCATGGTTTCGGCAAGAAGTTCGGCTGCCTCCGCCTCGGGCAACGCTTCAATGCTCGTTCCAATTTCGTTGGGCACAGGAATTCCTGGGGGTGGGAGATATGAAAGGGTATCGGAACCCTACCAGTGATGCGAAGCGGCTCTGGAAGCTCCAACCCGCTTTGAGGTGCCCTGTGCTGCATAGAACATGAAGACGGGTTCTATGCAAAAGAATGGCCACATTCGGCCAGCGCCAAATATCTGTCGGCTGTGCACCTTGTGGAGCAAGATACATCGAGGCCACATGGGCTTTGGCACTGAATCCTGGACACGGCAGTGATTGATTTCACTACGGTCGCCATCATGGTCCTTCGAACTTGATGAGGCTTCTCGTCGGCTCCGCCGAGTGGTTGCACAGCGTGACCGCAGGCACTGGTTGACCCGGTTGCGAAAACCGAAGATGTTGCGGGTCTCGAGCTTGATGAGACGGTTGTTGCCCTGCCATACGGCGTTGGTGATCCCGGTGAGCAGACAGACCTCGACAGGGCCCCACCACTGCTCAACGGTCTGGGCCAAGGTGACCAGCTCGGGCAGGTGAGCATGGTCGACCACGTGGGCCAAGAAACGGTATGAGAAGCCCAAGAGAAGCAGTGCGTGTCCCTTCAACCCCAGGTACGGGCAGCCGGATGATCCGATCGCGCCCCGACCTGATCAGCGAACATCACCCGTCCCCTTGAGTGCGGGCCCACTCCCATCACGTGCCCGGGACACTGAAGGAACCCGACAGCTTGCCGTCGTTTTTTTTCAGGTGAACGCGGGCCTGTTTCAGGAGCGTGCTGAAGCGGGCTTCGCGAAACCGTTCAAGACTCAACTCTCCTCCGTTTCGGCCAGCAGGGTCCCGGCGGTGGACTGGGGGACGAAGCGGCTGGGGGTGATCCCGAGCAGCTCGGCGGTGAGTTCCTCGTTTCCGGCGAAACCGGCGTCGGCGTCGATGGTGTGTTCCCCGTCCCAGAGCATGAGCAGGGCCGAGACGGTGTGGTTGCCCTTGTCGTGGTGCATGTCGTAGTGGGCGGCCATGGGGACGCTGTCGTAGTGCACCCACAAATCGTGGCCGGTCATGAACATGTCCAGATCGAAGGTGACGGTCAACCCCATCAGGTCGGGTTTGTAGCGGTCGTCGATACCGGCGAAGGCCTCGTCGAGGGCGACCACACGCGGACAGGTGGGCAGGGCCGAGGAGTACAGGGCGTTGGCTGCGGCAAACAGCGGCAGGTGGATGGCGGCCGACTTCTCACCGCCGGACATCTGTTCGTGCTTGTTCTTGGTGAGTTTGACCTCCTCCTGGCCGGGCACGGCCAGACGCAGCTCGAAACGGTACCAGCGGCGGTAGTCGAGAACGGCGGCCAGGACCTGTTTGTAGCCGGCGCGGGGGTGTGCGGCGTGGTGGTCGGCGATCATGTCGCGCAGGGCCGTACGCAGCTCGGCCAACCCGGAAGGGCCCAGCCCGGCCTCGTCGCGTTTGACGAGTTGGGCGGCCAGGCGCTCACGCTCGTTGAGGGTCTCCGAACGTGCCCAGCGGATACCGATCCGAGTGCCCGAGGACATGGGGCGGGCCCGGGTGTCGCGGTCCATGTCGCGGACCAGGGCTCGTGCGCCCTGCACGCGTTCGTGGATCTGCTGGGCGATACCGCCGAGGAGTTCGTCCTCGAGGATGTGGTGCTCCTCCTCGCGCAGCAGAGCACCTTGTTCCTCGACCCGGTCGGCGATGGTGCGGGCGAATGCGGAGACGGGGTTACGGCCGTCCTCGTCGTTGACGAAGACGGTGATGATCCCGGTGGGGCCGACCTCGTGGTCGACGCGGTAGCCTTCGGCGTCGCCGCCCAGGGTTTCCTGGAAGGTGCGCAGGGCGTTGGACATGCGCGTGGCCGTGCTCTTGATGTCGCTCTCGGTGGCCTCGGGCACGCCTTGGAGGGTGTCGGTGAACGCTGTCAGGAGTGCTTCGACACCGTCGGGCAGGGTGTGGTGGGCCTCGGCCGCCCGGCCGGTGAGCACCGCGTCGGCTGCTTCTTCCGGTGTGGGCCAGGTGGTGCGGTCGGGCCAGGAGGCGGTGAGTTCGATGCCCATGACGGTGCGTACTGCCGGTTGGGTGAACTCGGTCAGGCCCTCCACGCAGTCCTGGAGTGTTTCCAGGGCCAGGGTGAGGGCTTTCCTGCCCTGATCGCGTTCGGTCTCGGCGCGGATCGCGTTCTCGTGTTCGGTCTCGGCGGTGTGTTGGGCGCTGTCGCGTTCGCGGGTGATCCGTTCGGCCTCGGCCCGGGCCGTCTCCAGGCGGGCCAGGAGTTCTTGGGCGGGGGCGTCGACGGCCTCACCGAGGGCTGCAAGTTCGGAGAGTTCTTCTTCGTGGGCGGTGCGTTGTTCGGCCAGTTCCCGTTGTTCGCCCTCCAGGGAGGTGCTCAGGCGTTGGACGGTTTCCTGGCGTGCGGTGAGGTCACGTTCGTACTCGGCGGCGTCGGTTCGTGCGTTGTGCAGGGCCTGGGCGGTGGTGGTGAACTCGGTCAGTGCCGCGGCCACGGCCTGGGTGCCGGGGTGGTCGGCGGGCATGGTGCGTTCGGCGGCGACCGTGCGTACTTTGCGGCGGGCGGCGTCGACCTCGGCGACGGCGGTGTCCAGGGCTCGGCGGAGTCGGTCGGCCGTGGAGCGGGCCGAGGCCACCAGGGTGGCGCGGTGTTCGACGGTGCGTACGGCACGGGCGATGGGGGTGGGGTCGGGCAGGTCGGCGCGGGCGCGGTCGTGGTCCTTCTGCTGCTGGTGGGCCCGGTCCAGGTGGGTGCGTAGTTCTTCCAGGTGTGTGGTGAGTTCGGTCAGGCGTGCCTTGTGTGCGGCAAGGCGTTCCCGGCGGCGTTGTGCCCGGTTGGTGGCGCCGATGTACTCGGCGGCGGCTTTGGGGTGGGAGCCCACGAGGACACCCAGGCCGAAGCGGGCACGGGTGTCGATCCCGCCGGTGGTGACCGCGTCCGTGTTCGTGTGGTGGGGCACCGACCGTAGGAGTGCGGTGATGGTCTTGGTCGGTACGTGTTCCTGTTCCTCGGGTACCAGGACGTCGGCCAGGGTGGGGCCCGGGTGGGGGTTCGGTTCGGCCAGCAGGTAGGCGTCGCCGTCGGTCTCCTCCAGGGCTGCGCGGGTCAGGTCGGGGTCGGGGTGGACCCATGCGGTGAGCAGTCCGGCGGCGTGCAGGGCCCCCTCCAGGGCGGCGGCGTGTTCCTTTGTCAGGCCGTCGGCGAAACGTACCAGCTGCCACAGGGGTGCGCCTCGGCGTCCGTCTCGTGGGGCGGTACGCAAAGGGTCCACGGAGGGTGCGTCGTCGCGTTCTGCGGCGATGTCGTCGTGTTCGCGTTGGAGGCGGTCACGTTCTCGGGTGGTCTCGTCCACGGCGGCCCGGGCTTGTTGAACGCGAGCGGCGAGGTGGAGTTGGGCGTGGTGGGCGTGTTCGTTGAACACCTCGGTGAGGGTGGGGGCTCCCGGTTCACCGAAGCGGTCGACCGTTTCCAGCAGGGCGGTGCGGCAGGTGTCGTCCACCAGGTCCCAGCGTGCTGCCCAGGTGTGTACGGCCTCGGCGGCCTCGGTGCGCAGGGTGGTGAGTTCTTCCTGTGCCTGGGTGCCTGCTCGTTCGTGTTCGTCGCGTTCGGCCTCTGCGTGGGCGCTGTCGGCCTCGGCCCGGATCCGGTCGTTCTCGGCGGTGTCCAGGGCCTGGAGTTGTTCGGTGACGGCTCGAAGGTCGTCCTGTCGGGCGGCGGCACGGGCCGGTGCGGTGGTGGGCAGGTCCTCGCCGGTGTCGACGGGGCCCTCGGCGTCGTGGGTGATGCCTGCTCGTTCGGCTGCTTCGACCAGTTCGACCGACAGGCGTTGGGCGGTGGCACGGTCGTGTTCGAGGCGTTGGGCGACCCGGTCGGCCTCGGTGCGCAGGCGTGCGACCTCCTGGGCCCGGTCGTCGATGCGGGACGCCTGTGCGGCCAGGCGGCGTCCTTCCTCCTGGGCGTGGGTGCGGCGTTGGTTCAGTTGAGTGTGATCGCGAAGTGCTTCGTCGTTCTCCAGGGCCTTGATCTGTGCGGTGGTGTTGCGCAGCTCGGTGTTGTGTGTGTCCACCTGTGTGCGGGCCCGG
Source organism: Candidatus Nocardiopsis merdipullorum (assembly GCA_019115445.1). Taxonomy (GTDB): domain Bacteria; phylum Actinomycetota; class Actinomycetes; order Streptosporangiales; family Streptosporangiaceae; genus Nocardiopsis; species Nocardiopsis merdipullorum. Next base: position 6,647 of record DXDP01000320.1, on the reverse strand, counting down.
GTGCGTTCCTGCACGGCCCGGTCGTGTGCGGCGGCGGCCTCGGTGACGGTGTGCGCGTGCTCGACGGCTCTGTCCTGTGCGGCGGTGACGCGGGAGAGTCGGTGGCGGGCGTTGGTGGTGAGGTAGTCGGCGTAGCGTTCGGTGAAGACACGCACCGCTTCGTGGGCCTCGGTGGCGCTGTCGAAGCGGCGTTGGACGGCGGCAAGGTTGGCGAAGTCACGGGCCGCCTGGTCCAGGAGGGTGTCGTCGACGGGGCTGAGTCCGCTGGTGAGGGTGTCGGAGACCTTCTCCGGGTCCAGGTCCTTGGCGAGCAGGGGGCGGCGCAGTGCCAGGAGCAGGTCGAGAAGTTGGGTGTAGCGGTCGCCGAGGCCGAACAGGCGGGAGTCGACGGCTCTGCGGTAGTCGGTGGCGGTGTCGTGGTGGGCCTCCTGCCCCAACGCGGCCTTGAGTTGGCGTTCGGTGAGGGGGCGTTGGTCGGCGGCCAGCAGGCCGAAGTCCACCCCCATGCGCAGGTCGGTGACGAAGAAGGAGGGGATGACGCCGTCGCGGTGCTTGTGGGCGCGCAGGCCGATGACCAGGGTGACGATCTCCGGTGGGGTGTTGGGGGTTGGGGTGGTGCGGGCGAACTCCATCCACACGTACCCGTACTCGGAGTCCTGGCCTCGGTAGAGCAGGTTGGACTTCATGGTGCGGTTCTGGCCGCTGAAGGGGTCGAGTCTGCGGGCGTCGGTGTAGCCGTCCAGGACGAAGGGGAACAGCACTTCCAGGGCCTTGGTCTTGCCCGAGCCGTTGTGGCCGCGCAGGACCAGGCGTCCGTCGGCGAAGGCGAACTCCTCGTCGACGTAGTCCCAGACGTTGACCACACCTGCGCGGCTGGGTTGGAAACGATCACTCCTGCGGCTCATCGGATGGTTCCTTCGGTTTCTTGCGCTGCGTCGGTGGGTGTGTTCGGGCTTTCCTGGTCCAGGGGGCCGAACGGCAAAAGGCCGGTGTCGGGGCGTTCGGGCAGGGCGCCCTGGATGTTGCGGTAGCGCATGGCGGCGGGCATGACCAGCACCCCGCCGGGTACGGGGCGTACCAGCCGTAGATCGGTGAGCAGGCCCATTGCGGCGTCCAAGAGGCCGTGCGGGTCCTGTTGCCAGGTGTTGGTGAAGGAGGCGGGGCCGAACTCCTCGAACAGGTCGGCGACCATTTCCTCCATGCGGTGGCGTTCCACCAGGGGTGCGCGCCGAGGTTCACCGGTGGGGGGCGGGGCCTGGGTGGTGGTGTCGGTCCAAGCGAGTTCGCCGATGACTCCGTCCCTGGGCAGGCCGGCGTCGATCTGGCGGACCAGGTCCAGGTGTTGGTCGGCGTGGGTGGGCACGTCCATGTGGACCAGGGCCGCCCAGGAGCTTTCGAACAGGTCGGCGAGTTTGGCCATGAGCAGCCCGGCGGTGCGGGTGACGGCGCCGCCCCGTCCGGGGAAAGGACGGTCGGTGAACAGTCCCGAGGGGTCGGCCAGCAGTACGCCTTCGGCGCGGCGTTCCACCACGAGCCCGGTCATGCGGGCCACGTCCTCCGCGGGGCCCCTGGCCCGCAGTGCGGCGGCCACCTCGGGGGGCACATCGGCGTAGTGGACCAGCGGGTGTTCCAGCAGCAGTCTGCGGGCGCGTCGGGCGGCCTCCTCCCGGTCGGTGCCCGGCCGTGGAGGATCGCTGAGCAGGCCGGTGACGCTGCCCAGGTGTTGTACGGGGCGGGCGGGCCGGAAGAGGATCTCGCAGATCTCGTGGTCGATGTCGAACAGGGCGTCGGCCTGGTCGCTGCCCCGGGCCCAGGCCTCCAGGGAGCCGTCGGACAGGTGGAGGGCGCCCCGGTCCAGCAGCCAGTGTGCGGCATCGACCAGGGCGGCCTTGTGGGTGGAGTCGGTGGGGTCGTATCCCAGGCCGGGCACGGCGTTGGCGGTGGGGGTGAAGTGGCGGACCAGGTCACCGAGGCTGATCTCGATCTGGGAGCGTTGGAAGCTTGCCAGGATCAGGCACAGGTAGGCCATGCGGCGCCGGTCGAAGGGTCTGCCCCTGCGGGAGAAGACGTGGCGCTGTGTGGGGTCGAGTTCGTCGAGTTCGCGTACCAGTCGGACGTGGTCGGTGGTGGCGATGAGGGTGTGGCCGAACAGGGAACGTAGGTCCTCGGCCATCTGGTCGGCCCAGCGCAGCACCTGTTCGAGGGTTCCCGGTCGGGGCCGGGTGGCGGTGATCAGGTCGCATGTGAGGACTCGGCGTACGGCCTGTTGGTAGGTGCCCATGTCGGCGGGGTCCACGCCCTGTGCGGGTCCGTGTCGGCGGGCCATCACTTGCCCTTTCCGGCCAGGAGTTCCAGGCGAAGGCCCGGCAGGTGGAGGTTGCCTCGGCTGGTGCGTACGGTGCTTCCGTGTTCGCTGGGTACCAGGCGCACGGTGGTGCCTCCGTCGGAGCCGGTGGCCGACAGTTTGCCCACGAGGGGGCCGCTGCGCGCTTCCAGTGCCTTGGTGAGCAGGCGCAACAGGACGCGGGTGTCGGTCTCGTCCAGGATTCGGTCGTGGGCGCCGTCCTGGACCAGTTGTGTGGCGGCCCGGCGTTCGGCGGCCCGGCCTTGGGCCTGGCGTTCTCGCAGGGCCGCCTGCGCACCGGGGTTGCGGCGGACCGGTTTGGGCACGCCGGTGGTGGGTGCGCGGTCGCTGCGGAACAGGGTCACCGACAGTTCCACCCCGGGGGCGTCCCACCAGGTGGTGGTGGGTGGGATCTGTTCGTCGTCCTCGTGGGCCACACCGAGGTGGCGGGCCGAGCGGGTGTTGAAGGCCGCGCCCATCAGGGCGTGTGCGGCACCGTCGTCGGTGGCGTCGAAGACCCAGGCGGCCAGGTGTCGGAGCTGGGTGGAGCGGTTGACGCCGCCGCGTTGTGACTCGGTGATCTGGCGCAACAGTGCGATGACACCGGAGACCGCCGAGCGGGTGGCGGCACCCAGTTCGGCGGCGCGGGTGGGTGTGGTGCCGTCGGAGGCGAACCAGCCGCGTACGGCCGTCCACCGGCGGCGCCAGTCCTCCAGGCGTGCCTGGCGGGCCATGAACAGGCGTTCGTCGGTCTCCGCGGCGCGGGACAGCAAGGTGGCCAGGCCGGTGGATTCCACCTCGTGCACGGCGTGGTCCAGGCGGGGCAGGTAGCGGTCCAGTTCCGCCATGAAGTCGGACATGTGCACCAGCAGGGCGTTCTTGTACCGCAGGAACATGTCCGGGGAGGCCTCGGTGGAGCGCAGGATCTCCCCCAGGGTGACGTGGAACTGGGCGGAGCGGCGGCCCATGTCCTCCATGACCGTGTCCAGCCGGGACAGGCGCCGGTAGACGTCCTCGTCCCGGCCGGTGCGGTTGGCCTCGGCCAGGCTCCGCAGGTCGTCCAGGACGTCGGAGAAGACCAGGCGGGAGAGGTTGACCTCCTCCACCCGGGCGCCCAGGACGTTTTCGACCGCGCGGTAGGCCCAGTAGCCGAGTTCGCTGAACTGGTACACCGACTGGCGGTTGCGGTAGCCGGCCAGGCTGCCTGCTCGGGAGGCGTCGTCGAAGCGGTGGACGATCCCGTCGGAGCTGAGCTGGTCCAGTCGGTTGCGCAGTCCGTTGTCGGGGACGGGGACCTCGGGGTGTGTGGTGGCCAGTTCGCGCAGTGCACCGGCCACGTCCTCGGCACCGACCTGTACCTGGTGGACCTCGCGCAGGTGGTCCACGGCACGCAGGATCCACAGGTAGGTGACGTGGTCGTCGCGACGGGTGAAGTTGAACAGCTGGAAGCGGTCACTGACCGCGAGTGTGTCAAGGTCCAGGGCTTTGCGGTCAGCCACGGGCCCTCCCGGTGCCGTGTGTGGGGACAACGGCCCGCATGGTGGTTCTCCTCCGTCGGGTCGTGCGTTCGGGGGTCGTGGGCACCGCGGCCGCTCTGCGGTGTGGGCGGGCGTGTGCGGTGCCTTCGACCATTGTGGCAGCGATCGACGACGTGCCGATCCGTCGTCCACAGGGCTTCGGTGGGGGTGTGCGGTTCTTCGTGTTGTCCTTGTGCCCGGCATCGTGTGCACTGCCCGGCCGTGGGTGGCCTTGCGTATGATCCGGACGGACCGACGGCGGGGAGGATCGTGAGCAGACGGCGTGGCGTGTGGGGATGGGTCCGGCGGCACCGGGACGGGTGGCCACTGCTGGTACTGGTGGTGCTGGGTTTGGGCACGTGGCTGAGCCGAACGGTCGATCATCCGATGCTGTGGATGTTCCTCGGTGTTGCGGCCCTGACCGGGATCGTCGCGCTGGTGTGGTGGGTACGTGTTCGCCTGCGCCGGTTGTGGGATCGTCTCCTGGTCAAGACCACGGACATGTCCGGGGTGGACCGGATGAACGGGCGTGAGTTCGAGGAGCACGTGGCCCTTCTCATGCGTACGTGTGGTTACCGTCGGGTGGAGGTGGTCGGTGGGGCCTCCGACGGCGGGGTGGATGTTCGTGCCCGGGCACCGGACGGTCGGGCCGTGGTGGTGCAGTGCAAACGGTGGCGTCGGCCGGTACCGCCCAACGAGGTGCGGGCATTTTTGGGTGCGCTGGTCGGCTCCTACCGAGGGCACGTGGGGTTGTTCGTGGCTTCGAACGGGTTCACCGACGCAGCTGTGCAGGAGGCCGGGGAGGCCATGACCTTGGTGGACCGGCACGATCTGGCCCTGTGGATGCGTGGCACGTGGTCCCCGGAGTTGCCCGTGGTCCATCCCGGATCGGCGGGTGCGGTCTGAAGGCACAGTGGTCCTGGTGGGTTCTTGTCCTTGCTGTGCGGGGGTGCCTTGCGGCCGAGAAGTCATGTCGCATGTCAGGGGGCTTTTGGGTCGACGCCACCACTTCTTTTCTGCGAGGAAACGGGCCTTGGAAATCCCCGCAGAAGATGCAGCACAAAGGGCTTTTGTCGGCGTTGTGGCAAGAAAAAAGGGGTGGGGTGGAAGGCGGGCCGCTCCCCCGGGGGGTTCGGGGAGCGACCCGGACCGGTATGGTCCACGGCCGTCGTATTCACGCGGCCGGCAGCGTCAAAATTTACCAGCCATTACCGCCAACCGCGACATTGACCGACATGGTGAAAATATGCGTCTTCCCCTCAATGGGATGATCATTGTCGGCTGATCGGAGAGGAAATACCTTCGGTTATCCGTTCACCGGAAGTGTGATGTCGACAAGGGATGAGCATTCTGCCAGGCAGCCGCCCACGTGCAGCTCGCCCCCCGGTTCGGCGGAAGGAAAGGAGAACGCGGTTCGGGTGGCGGTCGCGGCGTCGAGTTCGTAGCGGCCCACCGCAAGGTCGGAGTCGATCTCCAGGCCCGTGTCGGTGGTGTAGGAAGCCCCGAACAGGTCGAGACCGACATCGTCGACGGTGTTGAATTCGACGGTGATCACCAGCGTGTCCTCGGCCGGTGACCGGTATGCGGTGAGGAGCACCGCGCGGACCCCTTCGTGTACTGCCTCCACCTTCTCGACGTGGACCAGATCGGGCCCCGGGTCGATGTCGTTCACGAGCATGTCGACGAGCAGGTCTTGGTCGTGGGTGAAGTCGGTGAAGACTTCGCACGTCGGTTCGGTGCCGACGGTCTCGTCCCGGCAGAGTCGGTGCCCTTGGTCGGTGCGTTCGACGTCGGCGTCCCGGAGGGGATCACCCTGGTCGTACCAGGCCTGGGCCAGGGAGACGTGGTGGAGGAGGTAGTCGTGGGCGGGTGAGCCCTCCTCCGCCAGTGCCAGGCCTTCCCGCATCCGGTGGGGGTCACTGTCGGCGGCCAGTGCTTCCATGTAGGCGTCGACGACTTCTTCGGGTGGGTCCGATTCGGTTTCCTGGGTGTCCTCGTCGTCGACGGTCGTCGCCGGTTCGGCCGTGGGCCACTGTTCAGTGGCCTGGTCCGCAAAGGGCGGGTGCGGTGCGTATCCCGTGGTGGTCAGCAGGGCACAGGCCGCCACGGCCGCGGGCAGTCGCATCGCGCGCATGCGGGCCTCCCCCCGTGGGCACCACGTACCACCTTAGGTGAGGGACCTCAAAGGGAGGCTTTCATCGCCCCTTGTATCCCAAAATGCAAGGGAATCTGTGCATCCGCCCCCTCTCGGTAGCCGATCACCAACCAGGCGGGGATGTCCTCTTCCAGCAGGACCGGCACGAGGGGTCCGTACTCGTGGTGCATCCAGCTCTGGAACGCGGCGAGGTCGGTGGTGAACCGGGGGGAGGCAAGTGGATGTCCAGGGTCTGTACCGGGGCGTGCCGTGCACGGCACGCCCCGGTGGTGGGGTCAAGGACGCAGAAGGATCGGCAGTTCCTTGATGCTGTTGACGAGGATGGAGGGGTGGTTCTCCAGTTCGTCCTCGGAAACCGCCAGACGCAGGTCCGGGAAACGCTCGAACAGCATCGGCAGAGCGATCTCACCCTCCATGCGCGCCAGGTGGGACCCCGGGCACACGTGGGGCCCGTGGCCGAAGGAGAGGTGTCGGCCCTTGGTGCGGGTCAGGTCGAAGGTGTCGGGGTGGGGGTCTTCACCGTGTTCGGCGCGGTCGCGGCTGATCGCCCCGTAGGAGGCCATGAGGGCCTCACCCTTCTTGATCGTCACCTCACCGACCTCGATGTCCTCGGTGGCGAACCGGAAGATCA
>DXDP01000319.1 GCA_019115445.1 Candidatus Nocardiopsis merdipullorum | reverse complement strand
GAAGCAGCGGGTTTCGCCGAATTGGGTGGTGAGTCCATCGGTGATCCGGAAGACGCCGCCGAGTGGACCGACGTCCTCACCGAAGACGTACACCGTCTCGTCCTCGGCCATGGCGTCCCGCAGTGCACGGTTGAGGGCCTGTGCCATGGACAGTGTGGTGAAGCGGTCTGCCATGTCAGTCGGCCTCTCTGCTCAGTTCGTCGGCCAGGAAGGCGGCTTGTTCGGTCAGCTGAGGTGTGGGGGAGGCGTACACGTGCGCGAACAGTTCGGCGGGGTCGAGGTCGTTCTCCTCGGCCACCCCCTCGCGCATGGCCGTGGCCACGGATTCGGCCTCCTCGAGGATGGTGGCCCTTCGTGCCTTGGTGAGGACGCGTTTGCGTTTGAGGTAGGCCTCGACCCGCAGGAGCGGGTCACGGTCCTTCCAGGCGGCGACCTCTTCGTCTTCGCGGTAACGGGTGTCGTCGTCGGCGTTGGTGTGCGCCTGCATGCGGTAGGTGTGTGCTTCGACGAGTTGGGGGCCCTGGCCCGAGCGGGCAGCGGTCATGGCTCGGTCGAGGACGGCCAGTACGGCGGCGACGTCGTTGCCGTCGACCCGTTCGCTGTGGATGCCGTATCCGATGCCCTTGTGTGCCAGGGAGGGTGCGGCGCTCTGTTTGGCCAACGGCACGGAGATCGCGTACTCGTTGTTCTGTACGAAGAACACCACGGGTGCCCGGAACACAGCAGCGAAGTTCAGGGCTTCGTGGAAATCTCCCTCGCTGGTGGCACCGTCGCCGCACAGGGCCATGGCCACGGTTTGCTCACCGCGCAGGCGGGATGCGTGTGCGACGCCGACGGCGTGCAGCAGCTGTGTGGCGAGCGGGGTGGCCTGGGTCGCGACCTTGTGGGCATAGGGGTCGTACCCGGCGTGCCAATCACCTTTGAGGAGGGTGAGTACCTCGACGGGGTCGACGCCGCGTGCCACGATCGCCGCGGTGTCGCGGTAGGTGGGAAAGAGCCAGTCGTTCTTGTCGAGCACCAGGGCAGCGCCGGTTTGGCAGGCCTCTTGCCCGTGGGAGGAGGGGTAGACGGCCAGGCGTCCTTGGCGGACGAGGGAACTGGCCTGTTCGTTGACACGGCGGCCCACCACCAGGGACGTGTACGCGGTGAGGAGTCGGCCGGTGTCGGGGATCGGCAGGGGTGGGGGGTCGACCGGCTGCCCCGAGGGGTCGAGCAGCTGCAGTGGCTGCTCGGAGGGGAGCAGGTCCTGCTCGTCGGCCATGCGCCTACCTCCGTGTGTCTCAAGTTACATGTATAGACATATAGTGGTATTGACTGCCATCTGTTGGCTATAAGTGGCGTAAATCTGAGAAAACGTCGCAAAATAGCTGGGATGTATCGACACATTGTCCAGAGGTGTGACTTGAGGCACCAACTTCCTTGGACAGGTGGCCCAAGAGTTCCGTCACGAAGAGACCACGTCGAGTGCCGACCCACGAAGGACCGGAGGATTCTCCCCATCCGTCCTCGCGGTTCCTCCCGCCCGGGTCAGGGAGCACCCTCGGCACGAAGACGCTCGACCAACCAGGGTGGAATGCGTTCGAAGTCCCGCGGGTGGTACCGAACGTCCAAGGCGTAACTGACGGCAAGGGGAGGTACGGAGAACGCGGGTTCACCCTCCCTGTCGTAGACGATGTGCCAACCGGCCCCGCGTTCCACGGTGAGCACCGTGGTGAACCAGGCACCGCGCCGTGGAGAGCGGGTGATCGAACGCAACAGCGCCATTTCCCGCCGCAGTGCCGAAGGAAGAGGAAGCTCGTGCTCGCCCCCCGGGCACACAGCGGTCAAGGTACCTTCCGCGTGACCGATCAGTGCCCTGTACTCCAGGACCATCCGCACCCAGTCCCGCCCCTGGGCGACCTCCTCCATGAGGGCACGGACCCGATCCACCAACAGGACACGTTCCGTGGGGCTCATACGGGTGAGCGGTGCACGGGGGCCCGCGCGGGCAGGGCCATGACCGCATGGATGCCCGCTCGGACCCACAGAACCTGTGGCGCCGGTGCTTCGTCAAGACATCCGTGACGAAGCAACCGGGTGCTCGGTCCCTTTCCGTTCGTACTTCGGAGGTCACCCACGCTCCGAGCTCCCCTGCTGCTCGACCAGGCGGCGCCGCTGAGGCACCACCGTGTACTTGGGATCGTCGACGGACTGCTTACCCGCGTAGAAAACCCCGAGGCGGGTGCACACGGAACCGGCGACCAGAGCCGCACCGCTGAGCGCGGACCACACACGACCACGGCGCCCCAGGACAGCACCGGCCGCACCCGCCAAGGTGAGCGCCTTGGCCGTACGCATGTACTTTCCCGCACGTCCCTGCCGGTAGGGCTCACCGACCAGCCCCATGCGGTGTTCCATCACCGTGGAGACCACGGTCTCGGTGAGCGCCGCGCCCACGGCGGCACTGCGGGCAGGGCCACTCTGTTCCAGTGGTGCGGCCATCAGACCGACACCCCCGGCCGCCGACACCGCAGAGGAAGCGAACACGAAGGGCATGTACCGGTAACCCTCGTGCCAGCTGGGCACCGCGGTGTCACAGACAAGAGGAGCGGTGTAGGTGGCCACCAGCGCCCCCATGGCACCGGCACCGAGCGTGGACAGACGGCCGATGCGAGGAAACCAACCGGTCACGGCGGTGACGGCGGCGACCCCGGAGAGCGGACCGTACCCCATGAGGATCCACGAACCGACACTCATCGGAGAGCTCGGCTTGAACACCCGCAACATGTTGATGAACCGCTCGGGACGGCCCAAGTCGTAGATGAGGGCACCCGTGGAACCGAGGATCGCAAGAAGCCCGGTGTACTTCAGTGGTCGGGCAAGTGCGGGCCTGCTCGTGAGTTCGGCACCCGCGGCGATCGCCGACGATGCTCCGGCAAGCCCCCCGAGGAAGAGGTAACCGCCGATGGCCGGCCCCTCCCACACGATCTGGTTGAGGACCGGCTTTCCGTAATAGGAGACGAAGTCACCGTCCTCGGCCTTGGAGGCCGCGGTCACGCTCTGCCGTCCATCACGCTCGCGCCGTTGGTCCTCACCAACGGTCCCGGCGGCGCCCGTGATCGCGTCCCGTCCGGGGATCTGGCCCTCGATGCCTTCCTTCGTCACATCCGACGTGGTCACTGTCGCCTCCCGACAAATGTTGCGGCCACTCCTGCCAACAGGGCTGCCGCCGCCACCCCTGCGTGCCGCCACATCGACGGCAGGTCACGCGTGGTGACCACGGGGTCGGGCGGTAGCCCGTACACCTCGGGCTCGTCCAGCAGGAGGAAGAACGCCCCATTGCCTCCGACCCCGTCCTCGGGGTCCTCCCCGTAGAGGCGTGCGGAGGAGACCCCGGCCTCGTGCAGATCCGCCAGACGTCGGTCAGCACGCTCCCGGAGTTCGTCGAGGTTGCCGAACTGGATGGATTCGGTGGGGCAGGCCTTGGCACAGGCCGGTTCCATACCGTCACCGATCCGGTCGTAGCACAGGGTGCACTTCCAGGCCCGTCCGTCCTCCTCCCGGCGGTCGATGACGCCGTACGGGCAGGCGGGGACGCAGTACCCGCAGCCGTTGCAGATGTCCTGCTGGACCACGACGGTCTCGAACTCGGTGTGGAAAAGGGCCCCGGTCGGACACACGTCCACACATGCGGCGTGGGTGCAGTGTTTACACACGTCCGAGGACATGAGCCAGCGGAACTCACCACGTTCCTCGGGCGGGGCCGAGGCTCCGGGCAGTTCGAACGAAGGCATGCCGAGGTCAACGGTCTCACGGCGACCCAGACCTGTTTCCTGGTGGCCGAGCGGCTCACGCTGCTCGATGAAGGCGACGTGCCGCCAACTGTTGGCGTCGAGCCCCCCGGTGTTGTCGAAGGACATGCCGGTGAAGTTCAGGCCGTCCTCGGGAACAAGGTTCCATTCCTTGCAGGCGACCTCACAGGCCTTACAGCCGATACACACACTCGTGTCGGTGAAGAACCCGAGGCGCTCGGTACTTCCTCCACCATCGCTGCTCACAGTCATGTTCCCTCCTCACACACCGGTCTGCTCGGTGATCCTGGCCCTGCGCCGGTATTCGCGCACCAACTCCATCCGCTCGGGTCCACGGGGGCGGCGCCCCGGACGGATGTCGGCGGTGATCGCCTTGACCTCCTGGATGTGGACGTTGGGGTCCAACGCGATGGACATCAGGTCGTTCGCGGAGTCACCGGTGCTGTAACCGTTGGGACCCCAGTGGTAGGGAAGCCCGATCTGGTGGATCACCTTCCCCTGGACCTTCAGCGCGGGCATCCGGTCGGTGACCAGGACTCTGGCCTCCACCACGTTGCGTGCGCTGACGATGGTCGCCCAACCGCCATGGCTCAACTCACGTTCCGCGGCGAGTTCGGGGCCGACCTCGCAGAAGAACTCCGGCTGGAGTTCGGACAGGTAGGGCGTCCACCGGCTCATCCCGCCCGCGGTGAACTGCTCGGTGACGCGGTAGGTCGTGACGACGTACGGGTAGACGTCGGCCTCCGGCGTCCCCGGATCGGGGTGATACAGGTTGTATTCGTGTGGATACAGCAGCCGGGTCGGGTTGCGTCCGTGGCCGTACAGCGGATTGTCGACCGGTGTGTCCTGCGGTTCGTAGTGTGTGGGCATCGGCCCGTCGTGCAGCCCCGCCGGCGCATACAGCCACCCCTTGCCGTCGGCCTGCATGATGAAGGCATCCCGGCCGCTGAGCGCCTCCACACCACGTGCGTCCTCGGGAGGGCGATAGTCGGGTGCCTTGTCTTTTTCGAAGTCCGGGGTGTCGTGACCGGACCATCGACCTTTCTCGGAGTCCCACCACACGAGTGACTTGCGTGAACTCCACGGCCTGCCGTCCTCGTCGGCGGAGGCCCGGTTGTAGAGGATGCGGCGGTTGTCCGGCCAGGACCAGGCCCATTCCGCGGCGATCCAGTCCTGTTCCGAACCCGGTTTCTTGCGTGCCGCCTGGTTGACCCCGTCCTTGAAGACCCCGCAGTAGATCCAGCAACCGCACGAGGTCGACCCGTCGTCACGCAGCTCGGTGTACATGCCGAGCGGTCGCCCCTTGCTGTCGTACCCGTTGATTTCACGCAGGACCGCCTCTGCGTCGGGCTCACCGTCTTCTTCCAGTGGGTAGTCCCAGGTCAGTTCCTGGATCGGGAGATCCTTGGGGTCGGTGGACTCTGCGAGCCGCTCCCGGATCAGCTGCCCCAACCGGTGCATGAACCACAGGTCACTGCGACGATCCCCGGACGGTTCGACCGCACGGTCGTGCCACTGCAGGGTCCGGTTGGTGTTGGTGAAGGTTCCGGACTTCTCGGTGTGCGCGGCGGCCGGGAAGAAGAACACCTCGGTACCGATGTCCTCGGTCCTTTTCTCCTCCGTCTCGATCTCGGGGCCGTCCTTCCACCAGGTGGCGCTCTCGATCAGAGAGAAGTCACGCACCACCAACCAGTCGAGGTTGGCCATCCCCATCCGCTGCGCACGGCAGTTGGCCGAGCCGACGGCGGGGTTCTCCCCCATCAGGAAGTACCCCTTGCATTCGCCCCTGATCTGGGCCATGACGGTGTCGTAGGTGCTGTGCGAACCGGTGAGTCGGGGAAGATGGCCGAAGCGGTAGTCGTTCTCGGCGGTGGCGTGCTCACCCCACCACGCCTTGAGCAGGCTGACCGTGTAGTCCTGCATGTGTGACCAAAAGCCCTTCTGCGGGAATCCCGTGGCCAGCACGTAGGACCGCAGGTCGTCCTCCTCGTGGGCGTGCGGCATGGGCAAATACCCGGGCAACAGGTCGAACAAGGTCGGTACGTCGCTGGAGCCCTGGATGCTCACGTGACCACGCAGGGCCTGGATACCGCCCCCCGGTCGACCGATGTTGCCGAGGAGCAGCTGAAGGATGGATGCGGTTCGGATGTACTGGGAACCCACCGTGTGCTGTGTCCAGCCCACCGCGTAACAGAAGGCGCTGGTGCGGTCGGGGCCGGAGTTGTTCGTGAGGTGTTCGCACACCCGCAGGAACGTCTCCTGGGGGATGCCGCAGATCTCCTCGACCATCTCCGGGGTGTAGCGCGAGTAGTGGCGCTTGAGGATCTGGAACACACAGCGAGGATCGGTGAGCGTCTCGTCCCTCTGGGAAACGTTACGGATCACCGCTCCCCCGGAACCGAACTGTTCGGGACGCCCGGCGGAGCCGAGGTCGATCTTCTCCTCCTCCCGCTCATCGAACAGCTGGCTGCGGTCACCGGCCGCCGCGGCCACCTCCACGCCCTCGTATCCCCATGAAGTGAAGTCGTAGACACGGTCGGCCTCGGAGTATCCGGAGAAGAGTCCGTCGAGGTCCTCGGTGTCCTGGAATTCCTCCTTGACGAGGGTGGCCGCGTTGGTGAACGCCAGTATGTAGTCCCGGAAGTACTTCTCCTCGGTCAGGACGTGGTTGATGATCCCGCCGAGGAAAGCGATGTCGGTACCCGCCCGGATGGGCACGTGCAGATCGGCCAAGGCGCTGGTGCGGCTGAACCGTGGATCCACGTGGATGACCACGGCACCGCGCGCCTTGGCCTCCATGACCCACTGGAACCCCACGGGGTGGGCCTCTGCGAAGTTGGACCCCTCGATGACGATGCAGTCGGAATTTTGAAGATCCTGGAGGAACATGGTCGCGCCACCGCGTCCGAAGCTCGTCCCCAGACCGGCCACGGTGGAGCTGTGGCACACTCGCGCCTGGTTCTCCACCTGGATCACGCCGAGTGCGCTCAGCAGCTTCTTGATGAGGTAGTTCTCTTCGTTGTCCAGGGTCGCTCCGCCGAGACTGGCGATCCCCAGAGTGCGGGCCACCCGACGCCCGTTGCTTTCCTCTTGCCACGTCTCCTCACGGGTGCGGACCACACGGTCGGCCACCATCTCCATGGCGGTGTCCAGGTCCAGTTCTTCCCAGTCGGTCCCGTAGGGCCTGCGGTAGAGGACCTTGTCCTCCCGGGCGTCCCCTGTGGTCAGTTGCAGGGTGGCCGACCCCTTGGGGCACAGTCGTCCTCGGCTGATGGGGGAGTCGGGGTCACCCTCGATCTGGATGACCTCTTCGTCCTTGACGTAGACGTTCTGCCCACACCCCACCGCACAGTAGGGGCACACGGACTTGACCACGCGGTCCGCATCCTCGGTGCGCGGACTCAGCTGCTCACTCCACTCGGACTTGGCGGCGTTCCCACGCCCCGTCGGGTCGTCCCCGGTGATCTGTCGATACACCGGCCACGACTCGATCCACGTACGTACCCCCATGCTTGCCACCTGGTCCCTTCGGGCGCTTCGCGAATCCGGCTCCTGTCACCGTCCGTCAGGGAGAGGACCGCTACCGTGACGACACGCCGCCGATGGCGCAGGCATGACCCAATGCCGCGCAGCCGACGGTGTTTCACGTGAAACACCGGCCTCGGGGCAGCCCTTCGGCGGCAATCTCGCCCCTTCCTGCACCACCTCTGGGTAAGAAGTTCCCAACCGGGGAGTCACACCGTGCCCTCTGGGCAAGTAGGTGGCGAATACACGTACGTGACGACGCGTTTGGGGGAACGAGTCGCATGACCGACGCATCCAACCAGGGACACACATCGGGGGACGACCGAGAGGTGCTGACCAACCGTCAGGGCCACACGGTCTACGACAACCAGAGCCAACGAACGGTCGGTGAGCGTGGGCCCGCCACGCTGGAGAACTACCAGTTCCTGGAGAAGATCAGCCACTTCGACCGGGAACGCATCCCCGAGCGGGTGGTGCACGCGCGAGGCACGACCGCGTACGGCTACTTCGAGTCCTACGGCAAGTGGGGCGACGAGCCGATCAGCCGCTACACGCGCGCCAAACTCTTCCAGGAAGAGGGGAAGCGCACCGACATCGCGTTGCGCTTCTCCACAGTCATCGGCGGCCGGGACTCCTCCGAGTGCAATCGTGATCCGCGTGGGTTCGCGATCAAGTTCTACACCGAGGACGGCAACTGGGACCTCGTGGGCAACAACATCGCGGTGTTCTTCATCCGCGACGCCATCAAGTTCCCCGACGTCATCCACTCACTCAAACCGGATCCGGTGACCTTCCGCCAGGAGCCCAACCGCATCTTCGATTTCATGGCCAAATCCCCCGAGAGCATGCACATGCTGGTCAACCTGTTCAGCCCACGCGGGATCCCGTCGGACTACCGGCACCAACAGGGCTTCGGTGTCAACACCTACAAGTGGGTCAACGACGCGGGCGAAACGGTCCTGGTCAAGTACACGTGGATGCCCAAGCAAGGTGTGCGCAGCATGACCGAGGCCGACGCCGCCAACATCCAGGCGACCGAAACCGGGCACGCCACCAAGGACCTGTACGAAGCCATCGAGCGGGGGGAATACCCCGAATGGGAACTGCTCGTGCAGATGATGAGCGACGACGAGCACCCCGAACTCGACTTCGATCCGCTGGACGACACCAAGACCTGGCCGGAACAGGATTTCCCACCCAAACCCGTGGGCCGGATCGTGCTCAACCGCAACTTGTCGAACCACTTCGCCGAGAACGAGCAGATCTCCTTCGGTACCGGTGTACTCGTGGACGGTCTGGACTTCTCCGACGACAAGATGCTGGTCGGGCGGACCTTCTCCTACAGCGACACCCAGCGCTACCGCGTGGGGGCCAACTACCTGCAGTTGCCGGTCAACCAGGCCAAGAACGCGAACGTGCGCACCAACCAGCGTGACGGGTTCATGACCTACTACCAGGACACCCCGGGGCAGAGCCCACACGTCAACTACGAACCTTCTCTCACCGACGGGTTCAAGGAAGGTCAGTACCCCACCAGCGACGATCAAGGGCCCGAGATCCGTGGTCGGCTCACCCGTAAACGCATTCAGCGCACGAACGACTACAAGCAGGCCGGCCAGCGCTACATGCTCATGGAGCAGTGGGAGCGTGACGATCTCGTCCGCAACTTCACCAAGGAGTTCTCCCAGTGTGATCGACCGATCCAGGAGCGCATGGTCTGGCACTGTCTCATGATCGAGGACGACCTGGGGCTGCGCGTGGGCGAGGGCCTGGGGATCAGCCCCGCCGATTTGTCGCACCTGGAGCCGTTGCCGAACCAGGACCTGACCGACGAGGACCGTGAACGCCTGGCCAACCTGGGCAACAACGGATCCCGGGACGTCTCGGGGCTGAAGATGACCCACTGCGTACCCAACGAGCGATACGTGGTCGAGCGCTGAGGTGGGCCTCATGAAACTGTCGGGAACACTGGCGAACACTTCGTCCGCGGTCGGCAGAGGGTTGCTGTCCGGGTTGATCGGCACCGTCGCCATGACGGTCTCCAGCACCTTGGAGGCGAAGCTGCGGGGCCGGGGTGGCAGTTCCTCGCCCGCCGATGCCGCTGGGACGGTGCTCGGTGTGCAGCCGAGTGACTCCACGGGGGAGCAAAGGTTCAGCACCGCCGTGCACTGGGGTTACGGGACCTCGTGGGGAGCGGTCCGTGGGTTGCTCGGTGCCGCCGGACTGTGCGGGCCCGCCGCGGCCGCCACCCACCTTGCGTTGGTGTGGGGCGGTGAACAGGTCGCCCTGCCCGCCACGGGCACATCGCCCCCGGCCTGGCGTTGGGGCGTCACGGAGGTGGCGGTGGACCTGTGGCACCACACGGTCTACGCCTGTGCCACCAGCCTCGCCTACGAATGGCTCGATCGGCGCTGACCCAAAGACATGGCCCGTCGGTGAATATCGGCGGGCCACGGGCGTCAGGGGTGCCTCTGCGTCCGCCCGGGTCTTTCCGCCACCACGAGCCGCGCCCCAGAAGGGCCTCCCTCTCGAAGCGGAGCCGCCCGGGGACTTCCGAGGGACCACCGGCCCGGCCCAAGCCCCGAAATCTTGCCACCGGTGTCGACTTTC
This sequence comes from Candidatus Nocardiopsis merdipullorum, assembly GCA_019115445.1. Taxonomy (GTDB): domain Bacteria; phylum Actinomycetota; class Actinomycetes; order Streptosporangiales; family Streptosporangiaceae; genus Nocardiopsis; species Nocardiopsis merdipullorum. Next base: position 16 of record DXDP01000319.1, on the reverse strand, counting down.
CGCTCGAGATCGGGAA
>DXDP01000318.1 GCA_019115445.1 Candidatus Nocardiopsis merdipullorum | reverse complement strand
GCCGGTGATCCGGGTGCCGTCGCTGGAGACGATGGGGGAAGCCCGCACTTCGGAGACCACCCACGGGCGGTTGCGAACCGTGACCATCTGCGTGGTGCCGGGCACCTGCGTGCCCGAATCGTCGGTCGAATCCTCGAAATGGGGGCCGAGTGCCTCGATGTCCGTCACGCTTTGGGGAGTCACGCGCACCGTCCTTCGTTGTGTGTGCCTCCGTCATACCAGGGGCGGTGTCAAGGGTGAGACCTCCACCGACGGTTCTGCACCCCCAACCGGGTGACACCGAGTACCGGAATCCCGCCCGTGACGGGCTTTCAGAGCCTATGCTGAAGTGGCAGGCCCCTCCCTGGACGCCCCTTTACCCCCTTGTCCCGGAAAGGCTCCCGTGCCCCAGCTCGCGATCTCCAAAGACTTCCTCAGCACCTACGCGACTTTGGACAAAAGGCTCCAAAAAGCCGTCAACGAAACCTTGGCCAAGTTCGCCGACACCTACTTCGCCGGCGGTCACCTGGAAAAAGTCACCGACAGTCGTGACCCCCGATGGCGTTCGCTACGCATCACCCAGGGGTACCGCGGCGTCGTCCTCGCCCCTGACTCCGGAGACGTGTTCCTCCTGGTGACCGTCCTCAAACACAAGGAGGCCTACCGGTACATCCGCAGCAGGCGTCCCTCCGTCAACCAGGCGCTGGGTGTCTTGGAATTTCGTGACGAGACCGCACTGGACACCATGAGCACCGCGCTCGCCCCGATGGCCGCGGCCTCGGAAAACACACTGTTCCAAGGGGTCCCGGACAAACACTTCACCCAACTGGGTATCGACGAGGACACCGTCCGTATCGCCCGGCTGCTCCCCGACGAAAGTCACCTGGACGCGCTGGCGATCATGATGCCCAAGGCCCAGCACGACGCGTTGACCGCACTGGCCTCAGGGTTGTCCCCCGACGAGGTGTGGTCACTGCTGAGCCGAGACCTCGTGGAAGAGGTCGACGCCCAGGAGGTCAACCCCGACGACCTCGTTTCGGCCATCCGGCGCAGCCCCGACCAGGCAGTGTTCGTGGAGGGCCCCGAGGAACTGCGGGAGCTCCTGGAGCACCCCTTCGACGTGTGGCGGACCTTCCTGCACCCCAGGCAGGAGCGCATCGCGCGCCGGGACGGGTTCGCGGGCCCGGCCATGGTCACCGGGGGTGCGGGCACCGGAAAGACGGTGACCGCCCTGCACCGGGTCGCCCACCTCGTCGAACGGTACGCACCCGACGGGCAACAGCTCACCCTGGACACCGGCGAGGCCTCCCCGGAACAACCCATCCTGCTCACCACCTTCACCACGACCTTGAACAGCGCACTGCGCTCTCAGCTCGAACTGTTGGTGCGCGACGAAGACCGTCGACGCCTGGTGGACGTGCGTAACCTGGACAAGATCACCCACCAGGTGGTGCGTCAGGTCCACGGCAAGCTCGTCCTCAGGCACCCCCACGAGCTCGCCGCCCAATGGGACCGGCACGCCGAGGACCTGGGAGTGTCCGGTCGCTTCCTGGTGGAAGAGTGGGAGCAGGTCGTCCTCGCCCAGGACCTGCGTACCGAACGTGACTACCTGGAGGCTCGACGTCATGGGCGAGGCCGGGCCGGACGCTTGGGGGCCGAACAAAAACGTCGGGTGTGGCAGGCGATCCTGACAGCCACCCGAGAGATGCGCGAGGCCGGGCAATGGACGTTCACCTCGCTGGCCTCGGAAGCCACCGACATCCTCGAAAGGACCGGGCAACGCCCCTACCGGCACGTGGTGGTGGACGAGTCGCAGGACCTGCACCCGGCCAAGTTGCGCCTGGTGCGGGCGCTGGTCCCCGAAGGGCCGGACGATTTGTTCATCGCCGGCGACCCACACCAGCGCATCTACAACCACCGGGTATCGATGGCGGCGGTGGGGGTCAACGTGCGCGGCCGTAGCCACCGGTTGACCGTGAGCTACCGCAGCACCCAGGAGATCCTGTCCTGGGCGGTGCCGATACTGGGGACCGCACCGGTGGAGGGGTTCGACGGGACGCGTTCCCACCTGTCCGACTACACCTCCCCGCTGCGCGGGCGTTCCCCCGTCCTGCGTTCCCACCCCACTGAGCAGGCCGAGGCGGACGGACTCGTGCAGGTGGTCTCCGAATGGCTGAACGCAGGCGTCGAGCCCGGGACGATCGCCGTGGCCGCCCGCACCGAAGCACTGGGCAAGCAGACCAGGGCCGCTTTGGAGGCCGAAGGGATCGCCACCTGCGACCTGGCGCAAGAAGGCGGGGTGCGGGTGGGCACGATGCACTCGTTGAAGGGGCTGGAGTTCCGCTGCGTGGCGGTGGTCGGGGTGAGCGCCGACCACATTCCTCAGGGTTCGAGTGTCACCGACGTGTCGGAGGACCCGGTGGCGCACTCCCACGACATGCAGCGCGAACGCAACCTGTTGTTCGTGGCCTGCACCCGGGCCCGGGACGGCCTGTACGTGTCCTACTCAGGCACGCCCAGCCCGTTCCTGCCGAAGTGATCCCCTAGTCGTCCTCTGACCGCACGTTCGAGATTGTGGACGGTCCCTTGCACTGGTGGTTCCGTGAGCGTTGCCAGGCGTGGTTGTCCCGCATAACCCCGTGATCTTGTACCTATGGGCACTTTCAGGTGCCAAGCATGACCACAGGTACAAGATCACGGGGTTGAGACCAGGGGTTATCCACAGGCAAGGTATTCGGAGCAGCGTTGGGAACGCCTCTCAGGTCACAGTGAAGCGTATGGAACACCGGCATTCCTCGACCGAAAAAACCGTCGCTGCCGCCATGGGCACAGCATCTTCCCAGTTCGGAATGATCAGTTGGGCGCAGGCACGCGCCCACGGGCTCCGCCATCACGACATTCGCCGACTACGCCGAAGCGGCACCTGGGGAAACCCTTACCCCCAGGTGTACTCGGTCCGGTCGCTGCTCGCCCCCACCAACACCGACAGGTGGTTCCGTACCGCGATCATGGCCGCCCAGTTGGCACTGGGACCGTATTCCTTCGCCGGGGGCGAGACCGCCGCACGACTATGGGGCATGCAGGGCCTGAAACCCTGGGATGGTCGGACAGTACACATGGTCATACCGGCTCTCGGTTCCCAGCGGCACATTCGAGGTATCACACTGCACAGTTGGTATACCGCACCCGAAGAGGTCACCACGACTGGAGACGGTATCCGTACCACCGACCCTGGTCGCTCTTTGCGAGACACCCTCCTACACGTGGATCGAAACACCGCCGTATGCCTCATGGACTCCTGCCTGAACCAAGGCCTTGTCACCGAGGAGGACGTGGAGATCCTGGAGAAGAGGAACCGAGGACGGAAAGGTTGTGTGCGAGTACGCAACTGGTGGCCGTTGGCCGACGGCCGTGCGCAGAGCCCCTTGGAAACACGTGTGCGTCTGGTGTGTGTCGATGGTGGCGTTCCCCCCAGCTCACTACAGCACCGTTTCACCGACAGTTCCGGGAGGCTGATCGGTATCGTCGACTTCTGGTGGGAGGACCGCGAACTCATCGGTGAGGCCGACGGTATCGGCCCGCACAGTACTCCGCAGGCTCTGGCTTGGGACCGAGAACGCCAGAACGCCCTGCAACTGCATTATCCGAACGTTCGCGTGGTCCGGTTCACTTGGCAGGACCTCAGCCGCCCCTCCTACATCCTGGCCGCTGTCGCTGGTTCCTGACTTCAGGTCCCCGCTTCGGTTCCCCCGGATCTTGTACCTGTGGTCACTTTCAGGCGCAGAGCATGGCCACAGGTACAAGATCACGGGGTTGGGAAGGGTGGGAAAAAGCAGGGAGGTGGGCCCCGCGTTTCTCCTCTATCCGGCGCGACTACTCGTCGATGGCGAGTTCACCCATCCGGTCCCAGCCCTCGCCTTCCACCACGCGGCTGATGATCTGCGGGGTCTCGGCCAGCAGCGGTTTCATCGTGGCCAGTCCGGCCTTGAAGTGGTCGCTGTTGACGTGGGCTTCGCCCGCACCGTCCTTGAACGCCTCGATGAGCACGAACTCGTCGTCGCGCTCGACGCTGCGGGACCACTCGAACCACAGGTTGCCGGGCTCGGCCCGGGTGGCGGCGGTGAAGGCCGCGACCTCGTCGAGGAAGGTGTCGACGGCCTCGGGCTTGACCCGGTACTTGACGACGATGAGGATCATCGCGCATCTCCTTTTGCTGTGTGTCACGGAAGGCACGCGATGGTGCCGTGCCCCCGGTGCACCACTCTTCCAGAGAACACACCGGGCCAGGAACACAGCTCGGTCCGGGCCCTGCGCAACCATTGTGTGGAGAAGGTGTGCTTGACGACGATGAGGTACTTCATCGGTGTCTCGCCTGCTTCCGGACGTTGCGGGGGTGGGTGTCGGGTCGTCGATTCGTCGCGTCACTCATTTTTGTGTTTCCTCTCGGGTCGAAGCTCGGATCGAGGTG